>CAJKKX010000116.1 GCA_905200565.1 uncultured Lachnospiraceae bacterium | reverse complement strand
CCAGCCGAGAACCCGTGCGACTGTTCCGTCAGCCAGCAGCTCTTTTGCACGGTTGATTAATTCCTGCATCTCAAATCCTCCAATCTTACGTTCTTGCCCAGGGAGCGGATTTTCTCTACGAACTCATTCATGGTAGTAGAGAACTTCACGCCCTCTGCTGCGGACACCCACTCGACACGGGTACGTCCATTTTCCACACCGATGTAGTCCAGCATGGAGAACAGCAGCGTCATACGCCTTCTCGCATAATAGTTTCCGGTACTGTAGTGGCAGTCTCCCGGATGGCAGCCGCACATGATGACGCCGTCCGCTCCCTTTTCAAATGCCCGCAGGATGAACATCGGATTCACGCGGCAGGAACAGGGAACACGGATAATCTTTACGTCCGCAGGATAGCCGAGACGGCTGCTTCCTGCCAGGTCTGCGCCTGCGTAGCTGCACCAGTTACAGCAGAACGCCACGATTTTCGGTCTGAATTCTTCTTTTGCTTCTATCGACATATTGCATCCACCTCCGCTAGAATCTGTCTGTTCGAGAATCCCTGAAGGTCCATAGCGCCGGACGGGCAGGCTACGGTACAAGCCCCGCATCCCTGGCACAGTGCGCTGTTGACTACCGCTATGCGGCGTGTCTCACGGATTCCGTGGTCATTGACCTGTCTGTCCTCATAAGTAATGGCTCCATACGGGCATACATTCGCACAGGTGGAACATCCGTTACACAGAAGCTCATCGGACTGTGCGGTACACGGGTTCGTCAGCAGCTTATCCTTTGCCAGCAGTCCGATGGCTTTTACCGCCGCCGCG
Source organism: uncultured Lachnospiraceae bacterium (assembly GCA_905200565.1). The sequence goes on along the minus strand of CAJKKX010000116.1, from coordinate 6,419 downwards.
CCTGCCTGGGCTACCGTCTCCGGAATATCCTTCGGCCCCTGGCATACGCCGGACAGGAAAATACCTGCGGTCGGGGACTCTACCGGACGGAGCTTCGCATGTGCTTCCGTCAGGAAATTGTTGGTATCAATGCTGGCCGTCAGCATGGTCGCTATCTTTCTCACGCCAGGATTCGGCTCGATGGCTGTCGCCAGGACGACCATATCCGCCTCTTTTAAAATCTGCTTATTATCCAGAAGGTCGGAACCCTGAACCAGCAGCTTTCCGTTTGGCTGGGGAATGACTTTTCCTACCTGGCCTTTGATGTAGTTGACGCCGTACTGCTCTACGGCCCTGCGGTAAAACTCGTCAAAGTTCTTACCCGGCGTACGCACGTCAATATAAAATACGGTCACGTTTACATCCGGATATTTATCACGAATCAGCATCGCATGTTTTGCCGTGTACATACAGCAGATTTTAGAACAGTAAGGCTTTCCTCTGTCGTCTGCACAGCGGCTGCCCACACACTGTACGAATACCATCTCCTTCGGCGCTTTTCCATCGGAAAGACGCTCCAGATGTCCCTTCGTCGGGCCTGCCGCATTCATGATACGCTCCAGCTCCAGGGAGGTAATGACGTCCTTGCTCTGGTTGTAAGCATACTCGTCGTAATTGTCCAGCTTAATCGTATCGAATCCGGTAGCCACCACGATGGCTCCGTATTTCTCTGTGATAATTTCATCCTTCTGCGTGTAGTCAATCGCTCCTGCCTGACAGACTTTGGAGCAGACGCCGCATTTTCCGGTCTTGAACTTAATACAATTCTCCGTATCAATAACCGGAACGTTTGGAATCGCCTGTGCAAACGGCGTGTAAATCGCGCTTCTCGTGTTCAGTCCCCGGTTAAATTCACTCAGCGCTTTCTTGGACGGGCATTTTTCCTGGCAGACGCCGCAGCCGGTACATTTGTCCATGTCCACATATCTTGCTTTCTTGCGGATATCCACGGTAAAATCTCCCACGAACCCGCTGACTTTTTCTACTTCGCTATATGTATAAATATGAATCTTCTCGTGTGCTGACGCCTCCACCATCTTCGGCGTCAAGATACAGGCGGAGCAGTCCAGGGTCGGGAATGTCTTGTCAAGCTGTGACATCCTTCCGCCGATGCTCGGCTCCTTCTCCACGATATCGACTTCATACCCTGCGTCCGCAATGTCAAGCGCGGTCTGGATACCTGCGATACCTCCGCCGATAATCAGCGCCCTCTTGGTCACGCGGCTTTCGCCGGGTTTCAGCGGGGCGTTTAAGTTTACTTTCGCAATCGCCGCCCTGGCGAGGATGACCGCTTTCTTCGTAGCCTCCTCCATATCCTTGTGAATCCAGGAGCAGTGCTCGCGGATATTTGCGATTTCCACCATGTACGGGTTCAGTCCGGCTTTCTCCGCCGCCTTCCGGAATGTCGTCTCGTGCATACGCGGGGAACAGGAACATACTACGATTCCTGTCAGATTTTTTTCTTTGATGGCTGCGATGATTTTCTCCTGCCCTGCCTCAGAACACATATACTGGTAATCCTCGGCATGAACCACTCCCGGCTCCAGGAGCGCCATCTCGGCAACCTTCTTTACATCTACCGTAGCGGCGATATTACTTCCGCAATGGCAGACAAATACTCCTATCCTCTGCATTCTGTGCTTACCTCCTGTATCTTCTGAATGCGCTGACTAAAAGCTGCTGCGGCAGCTCCGGATCAAGAAGCTCCGGAATCTCGTCCGCCTTCAGGTAATTCTGCCCTTTCTGGCGGACAACGATCTGCCTTGCCGCATCAATCAGCTTGCCTGGCTTTACATCCCTCGGACAGCGCTCCACACATGCAAAGCATGAAAGACATTTCCACAGGGATTTGGACTGTACCAGCGTCTCAATATCCTCGTTTGCCACATAGGACACGAACTGATGGGGCTTTATGTCCATCTCGTTGTAAGCCGGACAGGTAGCGGAACACTTGCCGCATTTCATACACTTCAAAGGATTGACGCCGCTGATTTCTTTTATTAATTCAGCCTGTTTCTTCTCTTTGCTCATGCCTTGTCCACCTCCTCTTTCACACCCAAAGCTTCTGCCAGAAGTTCTGTGAAATAGTATACCGGAAGCCCGCTCTGCACACTGTTGTTCAGATTGTACAGGCACAATGGACAGGCGGTAATCAGCATTTCCGCACCGAAGCCTTCCGCGCTCTCCATGATGTTATGGCACATATTTTGGGACATGTCTTTTTCTTTCAGGGAGATGTAGCCGCCGCAGCATTCGTTCCGGTACGGGTAAATCACCGGCTCCGCGCCGATGGCACGGATGAAGTCTTCAAGAATCTTCGGATTCTCCGGGTTGTCAAACTGTAGAATCTTGCCGGGGCGCAGAAGCAGACAGCCATAGTAAGCGCCGATTTTCTTTCCGGTCAGTGGATTTGTAACTTTCTCCTTTAGCGTATCAAACCCTACACGGTCACGCAGTACTTCCAGAAAATGAAGGACTGTTGTCTCACCTGCGTAGGGCTCTTCAAGCTTCATGTAATTATTTGCTCTGGTACGGATGTCCTCGACATTCCGCATATCATCGTTCACACGCTTGATGACGTGATGACAGGCAGAACAGAGCGTCACCAGATCCTGATGCTTCTCTTTTGCTTCATTTAAAGCACGTACGGAAGAAAGCTTCGTGGCAATCTCATCGCTGCCCAGCGGGTATACGCCGCCGCAGCACTGCCAGTTCTCAATCTCTTCCAGCTCAAATCCCAGCGCCTTCGCGGAAGCTCTGGCATAAGCATCCAGGTCTTTCGCCTTTGTTCTCAGGGTACATCCCGGATAGTAACTGTACTTCATCATTATGTTGTCCTTTCTTTATTTTTATTGCGGCTGTCACAGAAATTTTCCCAAAACAGCCGCAATATCCTGTTTACTCACCCGGCAAAGCCCGCCGGGCCATCCGAAAGAAATTTTCCGGAAAAGATTAAAGTTCGATCTGCGCGATCACTGCTTTCAGCGCATCCGCACTTGCCTTCAACTGTGCAATCTCCTCTTTGTTCATGCGCATCGGCACTTTACCGCGGATTCCTTCCGGTCCTACCAGCGTCAGGGTACTTAAACATACATCCTCAATGCCGTACTCACCGTGCATCATAGAAGAAACGGTAGCCATAGAATCAGAAGAAGCCAGCAGAATGTTGCAAAGCTTGCATACCGCTTTTGCAATCGCATAGAAAGTAGCTCCCTTGTTTGCAATGATGCGCCCGCCGGATTTCTGTACGTACTCAAGCATACCCGGCTTATCCAGCACATCGATTTCCACGCCCTTGTCCTCAACAAGCTTCGCATATTCATCCACACTCACGCCTGAAATGTAAGCGCCTGTCCACGGAATGAAAGAAGTATCGCCATGCTCGCCAAATACATAAGCATGAATGTTCTTCTGCGCCACTTTAAAGTGCTCGGAAAGTCCGCAGCGCAGACGAGCCGTATCCAGCAGCGTACCGGAACCTACAATCTGGTTCTCCGGAATTCCGGAAATCTTTGTAAACACATAAGTCATGATGTCTACCGGGTTGCTTACGATTACGTAAAGTGCATTTGGTGCAACGGATACGATCTCCGGTGTGATGGATTTCAGGATATTAACATTTGTCTGTGTAAGCTCAATTCTTGTCTGGCCCGGTTTCCGTGCGATACCTGAGGTGATGATTACGATATCAGAATCTTTTGCATCCGCATACTCGCCTGCAACGATGGAGACTGGGTCACGGAAACAGGTTCCCTGTGCGATATCCATAACTTCTCCTTCCACCTTCTGCTTATTAATGTCGATCAGGACGATCTCAGATGCGATGTCCTCGTTTGATAATGTGTATGCGATGGTAGCTCCTACGCTTCCTGCTCCGATAATGGTAATTTTGCTGCTCATAGTATTCCTTTCCTTTCTTTGACATTGTCTTTATTTTAACGATTGTGACAAAAAAATATGAAACCGTGCCAGTTCACCTTTTCCCCTTGACTTTCTAAATACAGGGCAGAGTCTGGAAAATTCTGACACGAAAAATACTCCGAGTCAACTACCTCATTACTCCGCTCTAAGAAAGCATTCGCTCGATTTCACTGATGCCATCATATCATATTGACAAGAAATTAACAAGTGCTTTTCCATAGTTTTTTGTAGAAATTTGAGGATATTTTTTTCCTTTCTGATTTTATGGTAATCTACTGGACATCGCACTTCCAAAATGCTATGATGTTGAAAACTATGAAGGAGGTATCAGAATTATGATTCGAACTTTATTGAAACCCCTGTCGTTTCTTCCGGCTTTGCTGCTCATGTATATGATTTTCTCCTTTTCCGCCCAGCCGGGTGAAGTCTCCTCACAGATGAGCTACAAGGTCAGCTATAAAATCGTAGAAACAGCCAATTACATATTCGACGGGAATCTACAGGACTGGCAGATTTCCGAATGGTCCGATAAAATCAATTTTATTACCCGGAAGCTGGCGCACATGGCTGAGTATTTCGCGCTTGCCGTGGCAGTATCCTTTCCTTTATATGTATACGGACTGCACGGCATATGGCTGATGCTGGCCGCCGGATTGATCTGCGTGGGCTTTGCCTGCGGCGACGAGTATCATCAGGCCTTTGTCGCAGGGCGAAGCCCCTCTAAAAAGGACGTTTGTATTGACAGCGCAGGCGTGCTCTTCGGAATCCTTCTGGTTCGTATCGTCGGATGGACCGGACGGAAAACCATCTTCAAACCAAAGGAAAAAGAAAAAAAGCGCAGATTCAGAAAATCAAAGCAGCCCTCCTGTCAGAATCCGGACGAGGATTGGCTGGACGAAGAGGATATCGACATTGACAGCCCTCCGGACCCATTCTATTCCCCTGACTGGCACGACGATTCCCGAAAAGACGACTGGGGGATGGACGACGGGCCGCCGCTTCGGGAACAGCCGCCACTTCGGGAACAGGCCCCACTTCGGGAACAGCCCCCGTTCCGGGAGACAGAAGCGCCGCCCCGGAAACGAAAAAAAGTAAAAAAAGAAAAAGACTGGTTCTTTGATATGTAAAAGAACAACAGTCTTTGTTGTATTTCAGATCACAGGGAAATGTTTTTTATGAGACGGTACCGCCCATTCTAAGGGCGGTACCGTCTTTTCCTGTTACATGCCTTCTTGGAAATCTTCTGGAAAACGCCATAGAATCGGCAAATCACGCCAAAGACCATAACCGCTTCATTTCCCTGAACATCATCTGTTCCGGAAAAATGCTCGCCGTTACCGTGGACAATGGTTTTAATGGATGTGTAAACCAAAACAAAGGAACGTATCTCTCCACAAAACCGCATCATACGGGAATCGGCCTGCAAAGCATCGCAGGCATTGCGAAAAAGTATCATGGCGGCGTACAATTTTCCCATGAGGGAGCCATATTCCATTCCTCTGTTATGCTGTCCGCATGACCTTCCCAGGACTGAAAAATTTCGTATCATTAACTTTTTCGATGTATATCATTAAAATTATCAAATTTACAAATGCCCCTTTTAAATTTATAATAAAGCTATACACTTGAAAGGGGAAAAATACTATGAAAAAAAGAATCTTCATTATTCTGCTGATAATCCTGATACTTGGAGGTTTTGCATGGGGTTTTCTGAACAGCCGCAAGGATCCTTCCAGCTTTACCGTGGGAATCTGCCAGTTTATGCAGCATGATGCACTGGATGAGGCCACGCAGGGCTTTAAAGACGCTCTCACAGAAAAGCTGGGAGACCGTGTCGTTTTTGATGAAAAGAATGCACACGGCGATTACTCCGTATGCACCGCCGCTATGAATGATCTGGTATCGAAGGATGTGGATCTGATTCTTGCAAACTCTACCGCAGCCCTTCAGACCGCCGCCACTTCTACGACAGAAATTCCCATCCTCGGAACCTCTGTCACCAATTACGCCGCCGCACTCCAAATTGACGGCTTTGATGGAACCGTGGGAGGAAACATCTCCGGCACCACAGATCTGGCCCCGTTAGAGGAACAGGCCGCCATGATAAGGGAACTGTTCCCGGAAGCCAAAAAAGCCGGACTTCTTTACTGCTCCTCCGAGCCAAATTCCGAATACCAGGCAGAGGTAATCCGTTCCGAACTGGAGGCTCTGGGCTTTACGTGCGAAGCATACCCATTCTCTGATTCCAACGCGATTTCCTCCGTCACCATCACAGCCTCCTCCGCCTGCGACGTCCTCTACATCCCTACAGACAATGCGGCAGCGGCCAACGCCGAATTGATTGCCAATATTTGTGTGGCAGACAAGACTCCTGTTATCACCGGCGAAGAGAGTACCTGCCGGATTTGTGGAGCCGCTACACTTTCCATTGATTATTATTCGCTTGGGTATGCGACCGG
>CAJKKX010000115.1 GCA_905200565.1 uncultured Lachnospiraceae bacterium | reverse complement strand
CGGCACAGGATTCAGGGAATCGGAGCCGGATTTGTACCGGAGGTACTGAATACTTCTATTTACGATGAAATCATCACAATTGACAATGAGGACGCCTTTGCAGTCGGAAAGCTGATGGGAAAAAAGGAAGGGGTACTGGTGGGAATCTCTTCCGGTGCGGCTCTATCCGCCGCGATTCAGCTTGCGAAGCGTCCGGAAAATGAAGGAAAAACGATTGTAGCATTATTGCCGGATACAGGCGACAGATATTATTCAACACCATTATTTGCAGAATAGGAAGGATAAAATCCATTGCAAGGCATCAAAGTCGTGTTTTGCAATGGATTTTTTTACTCAATTTTGCAGAATCAGGCAAAAAGATGTTGTGTTTTTCCGCAGATTTTATTACAATAGGAGACGTGCAATGACATAGAACAATGAAAAATAGAAAAGAATATCTTTTTAGCGGAAAGGGGAATTCAGATGGATTACGCAAAAGAATCATTAAAAATGCACTATGACCTGAGAGGAAAGCTGGAGGTAAAATCTCGTGCGGCAGTAAATTCAAAGGAAGCTTTGAGCCTTGCATATACGCCGGGCGTTGCTGAGCCTTGCCTGGAGATTCAGAAAGATGTAAATAAGAGCTACGATCTGACGCGCCGTTGGAATACGGTAGCTGTTGTGACAGATGGAACGGCAGTACTTGGACTGGGTGACATTGGACCGGAGGCTGGTATGCCGGTAATGGAAGGAAAATGTGTACTTTTCAAAGAGTTCGGTGACGTGGACGCCATTCCGTTATGTGTTCGCAGCAAAGATGTAGATGAGATTGTAAAGACCGTTGCGCTTCTGGCAGGAAGCTTTGGTGGAGTAAATCTGGAAGATATTTCTGCTCCGAGATGTTTTGAAATCGAGAAGAAGTTAAAAGAATGCTGTGATATTCCTATTTTCCATGACGACCAGCATGGAACGGCAGTTATCACGCTTGCAGGAATCATCAATGCGCTGAAGGTTGTGGGAAAGAAGCTTGAGGATGTGAAAATTGTCACTTCCGGCGCAGGAGCAGCCGGCATTGCGATCATCCGCCTGCTGATGTCCATGGGACTGAAAAATGTGATCATGACGGACCGCAAGGGAGCAATTTACGAAGGACGCGAAGGACTGAACCCGATCAAGGAAGAGATGGCGAAGATCACGAATTTCAACCACGAAAAAGGAACCCTGGCAGAAGTTATCAAAGGTGCGGACATTTTCATCGGCGTATCTGCGCCGGGAACTTTGACACAGGATATGGTGCGCACGATGGCGAAAGACCCGATTATCTTTGCCTGTGCAAATCCGACGCCGGAAATTTTCCCAGATGACGCCAAGGCGGCGGGCGCGGCAGTCGTATCTACGGGACGTTCTGATTTCCCGAATCAGGTAAACAACGTGCTTTGTTTTCCTGGAATTTTCCGTGGAGCGCTGGACGTGCGTGCATCGGATATTAATGATAAGATGAAGGTGGCGGCAGCTTATGCGATTGCAGGGCTGGTAAGTGATGAGGAACTGAACCCGGATTATATCCTTCCGGCAGCATTTGACAGCAGAGTGAAGGATGCCGTGGCAGAGGCGACAAAGAAAGCGGCAATCGAGAGCGGCGTAGCCAGAATCTAACGATGTTCCTATCCTGGAAACATAGAAAAGCAGTCCCGGCAGCGGAATCATCCGGGATTGCTTTTTATGGTATGAGCATGAAAAGTAAAAGAATTTGAAAAAAGTACTTGATTTTTTGAAAAAAGTATAGTATCATAACGAAGTCGGTTCGACATGGTTCGTTGGTCAAGCGGTTAAGACGCCGCCCTCTCACGGCGGAAACAGGGGTTCGATTCCCCTACGAACTGTTTGTGAAATATTAAGGTTGCTGAAAATATCTGGAGGAAGATGTTTTCAGCCTTTTTATTTTTAAAATTTTGAGGAATGGATGAAAAAATCAGAAAAGTAAAAGCTTTCCTGATTTTTTCTTGCATTTTTTGGTGGATTGTTGTTATAATAGCCGTTAGTGAATAGAATGTTAGTTCGAATGTGAAGAGAGGAATGAAAAAATGGCGAAGAATACCACATACGATGCCAGCAGTATCTCAGTGCTTGAGGGGCTTGAGGCGGTCAGAAAAAGACCCGGTATGTATATAGGAAGCGTATCACGCAAAGGATTGAATCATCTGATCTATGAAATCGTAGATAATGCGGTGGACGAGCATCTGGCGGGATACTGTGACCGGATAGAAGTGACATTGGAGAAAGATGGCTCGGCTACCGTGAACGACAACGGGCGTGGGATTCCGGTGGGGATGCACGAAAAGGGGATGTCGGCGGAACGGCTTGTATTTACAACGCTGCATGCCGGTGGAAAATTTGATAATAACGTGTATAAAACCAGCGGGGGTCTGCATGGCGTCGGTTCTTCCGTGGTGAATGCGCTTTCGACTTATCTGGAGATTAAGATAAGCCGGGAGGGAGCCATTCACCACGACCGCTATGAGCGCGGCATTCCGACGATTGAACTGGAGAACGGGCTTCTTCCCGTGATTGGAAAGACAAAAAAGACCGGAACCTGGATTAATTTCCTGCCAGATCCGGAAATTTTTGAAAAGACAGTCTTTGCAGCGGCAGAGGTAAAAAGCAGGCTTCATGAAACGGCATATCTGAATCCGAAGCTGACGATCGTTTTTGAGGATAAGCGGGAAGCACAGACAGAACATATGGAATTTCATGAGCCGGAGGGCATCATTGGTTATGTCAGGGATTTGAATAAAAAGAAAGAGACGATTCATGAGCCGGTGTATTATCAAGGGGAGTCGGATGGAATTACCGTAGAATGTGCGTTCCAGTATGTGAATGAGTTTCACGAGAATGTGCTGGGATTCTGCAATAATATCTATAATGCGGAGGGAGGCACGCATCTGACGGGATTTAAGACCATGTTTACTACGGTCATGAACAGCTATGCGAGAGAGCTTGGAATTTTAAAAGAGAAAGATGCAAATTTCACAGGCGCAGATATACGAAACGGACTGACAGCGGTCGTTTCCATCAAGCATCCGGCGCCGAGATTTGAAGGACAGACAAAGACAAAGCTGGATAACCAGGATGCGGCGAAAGCCACTGGAAAGGTAACAGGCGAGGAGATTGTCCTGTATTTCGACCGGAACCTTGAGACTTTGAAAAATGTCCTTGCCTGTGCGGAAAAGGCGGCAAAAATCAGAAAATCGGAAGAGAAGGCAAAGACAAATATGCTGACGAAGCAGAAATATTCCTTTGATTCCAATGGAAAGCTGGCAAACTGTGAAAGCCGGGACGCTTCCAAATGCGAGATATTTATCGTAGAGGGAGATTCTGCCGGAGGCTCTGCAAAGACGGCCAGAAACCGGAATTTCCAGGCCATTCTGCCTATCCGGGGAAAGATTCTGAATGTGGAAAAGGCGAGTATCGACAAAGTTCTGGCAAATGCAGAAATCAAGACGATGATCAATGCTTTTGGCTGTGGGTTTTCGGAAGGCTATGGAAATGATTTTGATATTACGAAGCTGAAATATGATAAGATTATTATTATGGCGGACGCCGATGTGGATGGCGCGCATATCAGTACGCTCCTTCTGACCCTGTTTTACCGTTTTATGCCGGATTTGATTTATGAGGGACATGTCTATATCGCTATGCCGCCTTTATATAAAGCGATGCCGTCAAAAGGAGCGGAGGAATATCTCTATGACGATAAGGCGCTGGAGCGGTATCGGAAAACGCATAAAGGGCCTTTTACCCTGCAAAGATACAAAGGGCTTGGGGAGATGGACGCCGACCAGCTTTGGGAAACGACCCTGAATCCGGAAACAAGGATGATGAAACGGGTAGAGATCGAAGATGCGCGAATGGCGTCTGACGTGACGGAAATGTTGATGGGTACGGAGGTTCCGCCGAGAAAAGCGTTTATTTATGAACATGCGCAGGATGCGGCGCTTGATGTATAGCCTGCCTGAAATAGAGAGCTGGAGGAAAATATGGAAAATTTAGAACAGAATATTATTCGCACGGAGTACTCAGATGTGATGCAGAAGTCGTATATTGACTATGCCATGAGCGTTATCATTTCCCGTGCGCTGCCTGACATCAGGGACGGGCTGAAACCTGTACAGCGCCGTACTCTTTACGATATGCACGAACTGGGGATACGCTATGACAGGCCATATCGGAAGTGCGCGCGTATCGTGGGCGATACGATGGGTAAATATCATCCGCACGGCGACAGTTCCATCTATGAAGCGCTGGTAGTCATGGCGCAGGATTTTAAAAAAGGACTTCCGCTGGTGGATGGACATGGAAATTTCGGTTCCATCGAGGGAGACGGCGCGGCAGCCATGCGATATACAGAGGCCAGGCTTCAGAAGATTACGCAGGAAAGCTTTTTGGGCGATCTGGATAAAAATGTGGTAGATTTCGTACCGAATTTCGATGAGACGGAGAAGGAGCCTGAAGTACTTCCGGTGCGGATTCCAAATTTTCTTGTCAATGGTTCAGAGGGAATCGCCGTAGGTATGGTGACGAGTACGCCGCCCCATAATCTGGGAGAAGTGGTCGATGCGGTCAAGGCCATGATTAAAAACAGTAAGATCACGGATGAGGAGCTGCTGGAGTATATTCAGGGGCCGGATTTTCCGACCGGGGGAATTGTAGTCAATAAAGACGAACTGCCGCAGATTTATAAAACAGGAACCGGGAAGATCAGGATTCGAGGAAGAGTGAAAGTCGAACCGGTCAAGGGCGGCAGGGAACGTATCGTGATTACCGAGATTCCGTATACCATGCTGGGAGCGAATATCGGGAAATTTTTAAACGACGTGGCGTCTTTGGTAGAAACGAAAAAGACTACGGACATCGTGGATATTTCGAATCAGTCTTCGAAAGAGGGAATCCGTATTGTTCTCGAACTGAAAAAAAATGCGGATACAAAGAATCTGATTAATCTTTTATATAAGAAAACGCGGCTGGAGGACACCTTCAGCGTGAATATGCTGGCGGTCTGCGACGGAAGGCCGGAGACGATGGGGCTTCGAAGTGTTCTGGAGCACCACATTGATTTCCAGTTTGAGCTGGCCACCAGAAAATACCGGACGCTTTTGGAAAAAGAAAAAGCGAAGAGCGAGATTCAGGAAGGACTGATCAAAGCCTGCGATGTGATTGACCTGATTATTGAAATCCTCCGGGGGAGCAAGAGTCAGAAGCAGGTGAAGGAATGCCTGGTAAACGGAGTGACAGAAGGGATTCAGTTTAAATCCAAAACCTCCGAAAAGGCGGCTGCCAGCCTGCGTTTTACAGAGGCGCAGGCGACGGCGATTCTGGAGATGCGGCTGTATAAGCTGATCGGGCTGGAAATCGAAGCCCTGATGAAGGAGCATGAAACGACTCTGAAAAATATTGAGCGTTATGAGGACATCCTGAATCATTACCGCTCAATGGCAAAGGTCATTATCAAAGAGCTTGACGCAGTAAAAAAAGAGTATGCCGTGCCAAGAAAGACTTCCATTGAAAATGCGGCCGCGGCTGTTTATGAGGAGAAAAAGCCAGAAGAAGCAGAAGTCGTATTTTTGATGGACCGTTTTGGTTATGCGAAATCTGTGGATACATCCGTATATGAGAGGAACAGGGAAGCGGCCGATTCTGAGAATAAATACAGGATCACCTGCATGAATACCGACAGGATTTGTCTTTTTACAGATACCGGAAAAATGCACACCGTCCGAATGTCAGATGTTCCTTACGGAAAATTCAGGGAAAAAGGGACGCCGGTGGACAATCTGTGTAATTACGACAGCGCACAGGAGAGAATTATATTTGCAGGGTGCCTTCAGAAGATCAAGGCGTCTGACCTTTTGTTTGCTACGGCACAGGGAATGCTAAAGAAAGTGCAGGGAGACGAATTTGATGTGGCGAAGCGTACGATTGCGGCGACGAAGCTACAGGAAGGCGACGCAGTCATTTCCGTTTGGTGCATGGAAACGGCGGAACAGCTTGTTCTGCGAACGCATCAGGGATATTTTCTGCGATTTAAAGCAGAGGAAGTTCCCTGGAAGAAAAAAGGAGCTGTGGGCGTCCGGGGAATCCGGCTTGGTGAAGAGGATAAGCTGGAAGAAGTATATGGGCTGGAAACGATGGAAAATCCGCTGATTGAGTATAAGGAAAAAGAAGTGGATTTGAGACGGCTTCGCACCGGAAAGAGAGATACGAAAGGAACAAAAATCAGGATATAAGAGAAAATTGTGGAAGGGGCTTGAGATTTCTTGCCGGACGGTGGTATACTAAGAACGAATTTGGCAATTTTTTTGGAGCCATTACTGTTTTTAACAATATATGCTTACACGAAAGGAGTGCAGTTATGGGCGGAATATTTGGCGTTGCATCAAAGCAGAACTGTGTGATGGATTTGTTTTTTGGAGTGGATTACCATTCGCATCTTGGTACGCGAAGAGGCGGAATGGCAGTACATGGAGAGTCGGGATTTAACCGGGCGATCCATAATATCGAAAATTCTCCATTTCGTACAAAGTTTGAGCGGGACGTGGAAGAGATGGAGGGGAATCTGGGAATTGGCTGTATTTCGGACAGTGAGCCGCAGCCGCTTCTGATTCAGTCGCATCTGGGCAGTTATGCGATCACGACGGTAGGAAGACTGGACAACGAAGACGAATTGTTAAAAGAGGTCATGAATGGCTCTACGCACTTTCAGGAGATGAGCAGCGGGAAAATTAATGCTACAGAACTGGTGGCGTCTATGATCTGTAAAAAAGAAAGTATTGTGGAAGGGATTCGCTATGTGCAGGAAAGAGTAAAAGGTTCTATCACAATGCTGGTCATGACAAAGGACGGAATCTATGCGGCCAGGGACAGGCTGGGCAGAACGCCTCTTGTCATCGGACAGAAAAAAGACGCTTACTGTGCTTCCTTCGAAAGCTTTGCGTACATCAATCTGGGCTATACGAATTATAAGGAGCTGGGCCCCGGAGAGATCGTATACATAACGCCGGAGAGTGTGGAGACGGTCAGTCCTGCGGGAGAAGAAATGAAAATCTGTTCTTTTCTGTGGGTATATTATGGATATCCGACCTCTACCTATGAGGGCATAAATGTGGAAGAGATGCGTTATAACTGCGGAAAGATGCTGGCAAGGCGTGATAACGTGGAGGTCGATTATGCGGCAGGCGTACCGGATTCGGGCATT
>CAJKKX010000114.1 GCA_905200565.1 uncultured Lachnospiraceae bacterium | reverse complement strand
TAAGAAGAAGAAAGCAACGAAACTGAATGTTCCGGCAACGGTTAAGATTTCCGGCGTGACCTTTAAAGTCGTAGAGGTTGGAGCCAAAGTCATGAAAGGAAATACCAAGCTGAAAAAGGTAGTCCTGGGCGTCAATGTCGCAACGATCGGCAAACAGGCATTCCAGGGATGTAAGAATCTGAAAACAGTTCAGTTAAAGGGCAAAGCATTAAAGAGCATTAAGTCCGGCGCATTTAAAAAGACCTCAGCGAAGCTTACTGTCAGCGCAAAGAAGATGAAGAAGAGCCAGAAAGCGGCGCTTCTGAAGAAACTGAAAAAGGCAGGAAGCAGCAAGAAGGCAAAAGTAAAATAGAAAATAAAAACAGTATATCAAAAAGGATACCCCGAAGCGGAGTTGGTGTGCGCCCCGTCAAGTAGACAATTAAAAAAATATAAAGTTTTGTGTTGCCCGGTATATGCCGGGCAACATTTTTATGCTGCTAATAATTGTTTTTCGTAAAATTCCATCGGTGTTAGGATTCCGAGTCCACGCTGTGGACGGTCGTTTGTATAGTAATCCATATATTCCGTAATTGCCCGAACTAATTCTTCTCTGGTATGAAATTTCTGTTTGTAGTACATTTCTCGTTTTAGGATTCCCCAGAACCCCTCCATCGGCCCATTATCTGTGCAGTGGGCTACTCGTGACATGCTTTGTGTCATTCCAGCTGCTTCTAACTTCTGATGGAATGTTCGGGATGTGTATTGGCATCCTCTGTCACTGTGAAAAATCGGATGAGCATCCGGATTCGCAGCAACTGCCATATCAAATGTTTCAAACACAAGTGTATTATTATTACTATCCCCAATAACATATGCGACAGGACGGTGATCACATAAATCTAAGATAGCACTTAAATATAGTTTGTGTACGTTATCAAACGTAGTTCCATACTTAAATTCGGTCACATCTGTAACCCATTTCTCATTTGGATGTTCTGCCGTAAAATCTCTATTAAGAACATTTTCTGCAATAAATGCAGGATTTTTTGACGGTCTTGTGCATCCGTCATAACGATACTTTAAGTTTGATTTGATTTGTTTCTTTCTACAAATGCGAAGAATTCGCTTGTCATTCACAAGGATACTGTCATCATGCCGTAATTTGTCATTCAGCCTTCTGTAGCCCATATCTGGATGCTTTTCATGCAATTGTTCCAGTTTATCTGCCAATTCCTGATTCAATTTATCATTAGCTGTTTCTTTATGATTAAGCCATTTGTAATAGGCTGCCCTGGAAATCCCACCAAGTTTACACAATGTAAGAATCGGATAATTGTGTTTTTCATGTTCCTCTTTGATTGCCTGATAGATATGTTCGTGACGTATCAGGCTCAGCTTCGCCTCCTCTCGATTTCTTCTAATTTTTTTAAGAAAGAAATCTCCATTTCTGCACGTTCTTTTTCCGCACGCAGAATTTTTACTTCTGCACGAAGTTTTTCTAATTCGTTCATTTCATCCTGAGATTTTCTTTTTCCGCGTCTGTCCCGAAGACCTTCAACACCTTTTTCTTCGTATTTAACAGTGTAGTTTCTGGCCTGCTGGTATGAAATACTGAATTTTTCTGCTGTTTCAGCATAATTATGATTATGGTTAATACAATACTGAACGATTTCAACACGTTCATCAAAAGTAGTTTTTCTGCCTTTGGTCATGATCGGTGTACCTCCTGTTCCCGAATCTTTAAGTTCTTCATGACCATTATACTTCATAATCCACTTTCTGAGCTGATGAGTATCTGTAATTTTGTGTTTATCACAAATATCTCTGAGAGAACCTTTGCCAGAAAGGTAATCTAAAATGGCTGCCTCCTTTTCGGCTGAAGTTCTTTTTGTCCAGCCTTTTCTAAAAAACACCTCCTGACCA
The DNA here is from genome assembly GCA_905200565.1 of uncultured Lachnospiraceae bacterium. The sequence goes on along the minus strand of CAJKKX010000114.1, from coordinate 5,353 downwards.
AGCGACTTATAGTTCCTAACCCATTTATCAACAGTCGTATGGTGAATTCCTAATTTTGATGCAACTGAATGGATTGATTCTTTATTCTGAATGATTTTCTCCACCCATTGTATTTTTTCTTCCGGAGAAATCTTACCCATAGAAAATGCCCCCTTCCAGATAAACAGTTTTATTTTTTCAACTGTCTACCTAAAAGGGAGCATATCAAAATCCCGCGGGGTCTTTCTTTTGCTCCAGGCAAAATCTTTTCCTGCTGTCCGGCCTGTCTTGCATGGGAGAAAAGAGGATGGTATAATGAGGATATCATACTTGCATACAGAAAACAGGAGGAGGGCTTTAGATGAAGGGAAAAAGATGGGCTGCCGGGCTTTTGGCGGCAGTGGTGATGGCCGGGGGAGCGCCGTCCATATCTATGACGATGGTTCTGGCGTCGGACGAAACGCCTTTCGAACCGATAGACGGGAATGCAGAGCAGAAGAGGAAAGAGAAAGAGGCGAAAGAGGCGCTGGACAAAGCTCTGGCTGCGGGGGCTTCGGTCTATCAGGAAGGCCAGAAGAATTACAGGGACGCCGAATGGAAGGCGTTTGTAGCTGCTTACCGGGCGGCGAAGGAGGTTTCCTCAGATGCGGGTGCGGAGACGCTGCATGCGCTGGCGGAAGCGCTGATAAAGGCACAGGGAGCGCTGAAAGAAGATACGGCCGTGATACCGCCGGTTATTGTAGAACCGCCGCTGATGGATCGGTATGTGATTCTTGATGCGGAACGGAAGCTGGCAAAGCTGGCATATGTGAAAAGCAAGAAAGCGGCGAAGCTGAGCGTGCCTGCGACAGTCAAAATCAAAGGCGAAACCTATAAGGTTATATGTGTCGGAAAAGGTGTGATGAAGAATAATACGAAGCTGAAAAAGCTGATTCTGGGAAAGAATGTCCGCACGATCGAAGCACAGGCATTTTCCGGGTGCAGGAATTTGAAGATCATCCAACTAAAAGGAAAAGCTTTGCGAAAAGTCGGCAAACAGGCATTGAAAAAAACGTCTGCAAAGATCGTCGTGCAAACGAAGGGGATGAAGAAAAAACAGAAAGAAAAGCTGTTAAGGAGCATGAGAAAAGCAGGCATGAGTAAAAAAGGAAAAATAAAATAGAAAGAGGATGAAAAGGTATGAAGCTTTTGATCATACGACATGGCGATCCGGACTATTCCATTGACTCCCTGACTGAGAAAGGGTGGAAGGAAGCACAGCTTCTGGCAGAACGGATGGCCGGACTGGATGTAAAGGAGTTTTATGTGTCCCCTCTTGGAAGGGCGAAGGACACGGCTTCCTGTACTTTGAAGAAGGTGAACCGCACGGCGGTGGAACTGGAATGGCTTGCGGAATTTCGCCCGAAGATCCTGCGGCCGGATGGGGAAGGGCGCAGAACGGTTTCCTGGGACTGGCTGCCGCAGGACTGGACGGCGGATGAAAGATTTTACAGCTATGAACACTGGCATGAATGCGAGGTTTTTCAGGAGGCGCATGTGAAGGAAGAGTATGAAAGAGTTACCACGCAGTTTGATGAGTTTCTCGCCCGGCATGGTTACCGGAGAGAAGGGCATTTTTACCGGGTGGAGCAGGAGAATAACGATACGCTGGTTTTCTTCTGCCATTTCGCGCTGGGCTGTGTGCTTTTGAGCCATCTTTTTTGCATTTCTCCCATGCTTCTGTGGCATCATACCTGCTCAGCCCCGACAGGCGTTACCACGGTGACGACGGAGGAGAGGCGGCAGGGAATCGCCAGCTTCCGCATGAATGCCTATGGAGATATTTCCCATTTGTATGCAAAAGGGGAGGAACCGGCGTTTGCAGCGCGTTTCTGCGAGGCGTATGGAAATGCAGAGGAAAGACATTAGGGGGAATACGGATGATAGGGACAATTGTAAATACAGGGACGATTCTGGCGGGAAGCGTGATCGGAAGCGCGCTTAGAAAGGGAATCAAAGAGGAGTACCAGAGTGCGCTTTATAACGCCATGGGTTTTGCGGAAGCGGCCCTGGGAATCAATGCCGTGGTATCCAATATGGGAAAAAGTACGTTTCCGGTACTTTTTATTCTGAGCCTTGCCATCGGGAGCCTGACGGGAACGGCGCTGGATCTGGACGGAAGATTTAACCGTCTGACGAACCGTTTCGCAAAGTCGAATCTGGGACAGGGACTGTCTACGGCAATTCTTCTGTTCTGCATCGGTACGTTGTCGATTCTGGGACCGATCGAGAGCGCGGTGCATGGAGACCACACGTATTTGTTTACCAATGCTACGCTGGATTTCGTGACGTCTATGGTTCTGGCTTCGACTTATGGAATCGGAATCGCGGCGGCGGCGCCGATGCTCTTTTGCTGGCAGGGCGGCATTTATCTGGGAGCCGGATTTTTAAGTTCCTTTCTGACGCAGGAGCTTTTGACGGAAATATCCATTGTGGGAGGAATCCTGATCGCGGCCTCCGGACTGTCGATTCTAAAGATTAAGGATGCGAAATCCCTGAACATGCTGCCGGCGCTGGCGGTGCCGGTTCTGTGGTTTCTGATCAAAGGGATTTTTCATTTTTAAAGGGGGAAGAGAAAAAGATGAGATTAAAAAGAAGGATACTGGCGGCGGTTCTGTGTTCTTTTTTGCTAATGGGCGCGGCGAAGGCAGAGGCGGCCGGCATACAGGAACCAGACGTGCAGGAGACGGAAAGCACGGGGAAGGGGGACGGTCAGAGGGCGGTTCCCGGTGAGATGCAGGAGGCTCCGAAGAAAAAGGGAAATAAGGAAAAAGGCTGGTATCGGTATCAGGGAAAGAAATATTATATCGCTCCGGACGGCAGGCTGGCGAAAGGCTGGCGGAAGATTGGAAAATCCAGATATTACTTTAAGAAAAACGGCGTGATGGCCTCGGAGGAATGGCGGAGGATCAAAGGAAAATATTATTACTTCGGGAGACAGGGGAGGATGCGGAAGGGATGGCTGACCCTGGCTGGCGGAAAGAAATATTACCTGAACGCAAAGGGTGAGCGGGTGACCGGAGACTGTTTTATTAAGGAGAAAGGGTATCACTTTAACGAAAAAGGAGTCTATCAGCCGAAGGTAAAGGTGCGCGTCAATCCGAAGAAACCAATGGTGGCCCTGACTTTTGACGATGGCCCCGGCCCCTATACGGAGCGGCTGCTGAAATGCCTGAAGGAGAATGACGCGGTAGCGACGTTCTTTCTGGTGGGAAGCAGCGTCGAACGGTATCAGAGTACCGTGAAAAAGGCTTATCAAATGGGGTGCGAGATTGGAAATCACAGTTGGAACCATCCACAGCTTACGCAGCTTGACGGGGCGGCGCTGGCAGCACAGATAGGGAATACGAACCGGATGATAAAGAGCGCCTGCGGGCATGAACCGAGCCTGCTCAGACCTCCCTATGGCGCTTACAATTCCACAGTGGGAGCCGCCGCAGGGATGCCGCTGATCCTGTGGGACGTGGATACGCTGGACTGGAAAACAAGAAATGTGCAGAGTACGGTCACGTCAGTCATGACGGACGCCAAAGATGGCTCCATCGTTCTGATGCACGACATCCATCTGCCGACCGTGGAGGCGGTGGAGCGGATCATTCCGATGCTGAAGCAGAAAGGCTATCAGCTTGTGACAGTCAGCGAGCTGGCGAAATACAAAAAAGAGAAGCTGGCGGACGGGGCCGCTTACCGTGCGATAAGATAGGGAAATAGGGCAGGGCTGGTCTTGCATTTTTTTCCCAAATGCGGTACACTTATTTTATCAAAATGGAGTTTGGAGGGAACCATGAAATACCAAATCAAAACGATTTATGCGAAGACAGAAATCGACTCCTGCCCGCAGTTTCAGGTGGACAAGTACAACTGGGGCGGCGATTACCGTCCGAAAACCTCCGGGGCGCTTGCTTTTCTTCCGGGAACAGGTTTTTATGTAAAAATGACCTGTCAGGAAAAAGATCCGGTGCGTACCTACACGCAGCCGAATGATCCGGTACACCTCGACAGCACGATGGAGGCGTTTTTCCAGTTTTATCCGGAGGAATTTCCGGATATGTACTTAAACTTTGAAGCCAATTCCTACGGCGCGCTTCATGCGAACTTCGGAAATGGCAGAAAGGGAAGAAAGCCGTTTCCACCGGCTCTTCATGAAGCGTGTAACTGTACAGGGACGGTATATGAGGATCACTGGACGCTGGAGATCACCATACCGCTGGAGCTGATTGATTTCGTTTACGGCAGGAATGATTTTAAATCCGGCGATACCATTGCCTGCAACTTTTACAAGATCAAAGAGAGTGAAGGGCTGACTCATTTTGGCAGCTATACGGTAATTGAAAATGAAACGCCAAATTTTCATTTGCCAAAGTTCTTTGCAAAAGGAATCATTGAATAAAGAAAAGGAGAGGATTAGTATGAAGGTTTTAAAAACAAGAGATTATGAGGACATGAGCAGAAAAGCGGCAAACATCATCGGGGCGCAGGTTACGATGAAGCCAAACTGTGTTTTGGGACTGGCAACCGGTTCTTCACCGATCGGCACTTACAAGGAGCTGATCGCCCGTTATAACAACGGCGACCTGGATTTCTCCAACGCGACAAGCGTAAATCTGGATGAGTACAAAGGACTGTCCGGCGATCATGACCAGAGCTACCGTTACTTTATGAACCATAATTTCTTTGACCATGTAAACATCCCGAAGGAGCGCACCTTTGTGCCCGACGGTACGGAGCCGGACGCTGACAAGGCATGCAGCGCATACAATGCAATCATCAAAAGCGTAGGCGGTATCGACTTACAGCTTCTGGGACTGGGACATAACGGGCACATCGGGTTTAACGAGCCGACTGACTGCTTCCCGCCTGTAACGCACTGTGTGGATTTGACAGAGAGCACCATCGAGGCAAATAAGCGTTTCTTTGCATCCGTGGACGATGTGCCGAAGCAGGCTTATACGATGGGTATCCAGAACATCATGCTGGCACGTAAGATCGTCGTAGTCGTAAGCGGCGCGGACAAAGCAGATATTCTGAAAAAAGTCGTAGAAGGCCCGATTACCCCACAGGTACCGGCTTCTATTCTCCAGCTTCATCCGGATGTTACCATCGTGGCAGACGAAGCGGCAGCTTCCAAATTAGCGTAATATGGAATTTTTTTCAGCCATGCGGAAATACTCTGCATGGCTGAACATTAAAATACAATAGAAAGGCTGAGTCTTATGATTATTAAGAATGCAAGTGTTTTTGAAGAGAACGGTACTTTTGTAACCAAAGATGTCTGCATCGAGGGCGGGCAGTTCGCAGAATCCGCATCGGAGGATACGGTGATCGATGCTTCCGG
>CAJKKX010000113.1 GCA_905200565.1 uncultured Lachnospiraceae bacterium | reverse complement strand
CTGTAAAACCGGAAGGGCCGGGTAAGGCCGACAGCAGCGCGCTTCGTGCAGCCATAGAGGCGGCAAAGAAGATCAATGTGAAAGATTATACCGATGACAGCGTAAGCAAATTCCGCACGGCGCTGGCAGCGGCAGAGAAGGCGCTGGCAAATCCAAACGCCACACAGGCGGAGATTGACGCGGCACGGAAGGACCTTGAGGCAGCCCAGAAAGCGCTGGAAAAGAAAGGGAACGTACCTGACAGAGGCGCTGTTATAAAGACAAAGAGCGGACGCTATCAGGTGGTAAATTCAGAGAATCGGACAGCGAAGCTCGTGGGCGTGCTGAAAAAGGACGCGTCAAAGCTCAATGTCCCGGCGACCGTGAAATTAAATGGCGTGACGTTCACCGTGACAGGCGTTGGAAAGAATGTTATGAAAAATAACAGGAAGCTGAAAAAGGTAATCCTCGGAAAGAATGTTACCACGATTGAAAAAGATGCGTTTAGAGGCTGTAAGAATCTGAAGATGATTCAGTTAAAGGGAAAAGCTCTAAAGACCATCAAATCCGGCGCATTGAAAAAGACCTACGCAAAGATGGTCGTAAGCGCAAAGAAGATGAGTAAAAAAGAGAAAGCGGCGCTGTTTAAGAAATTGAAAAAAGCAGGCATGAGCAAAAAAGGAAGAGTAAAATAAGCCTGGAAAGGCAGGGGGAGAGGGTACAGACACGGGAGTGCGTACCCTCTCCCTTTTGGGAGAAGGAGTGTTGACTTTTCGAATGGATATGCTTATAATTTGAAAAATGCCAGAATCGGAGATTCTGGATGTGATACGAGACAGATCAGGCAGAGCGCTGCCTGTAGACGGGGAGAATTTAGGATGAAGAACTGGAAAAAGGGGATTGTTTTGCTGCTGCTTTTTCTTTTCCTGCCGGGAGGAAAAGCGTATGCGGGAAATGACAGTTTCAATTTGATAAAAACAATGACCGCACAGCCGGAGCAGGCGGGAAAATGGGCAAAGAATAAAAAGGGGAGCCGTTACCGTTACACAGCGACGAAAAAATATGCGAAAAATACCTGGCTGACGGCAAAAGGCAGAATTTATTTTGTGAATAAGCAGGGGTATCGGATCACCGGATTTAAGAAGTATAAAAAGAATACCTATTATCTGGACGAGAAGGGGCGCCTTGTCACCGGATGGCAGCAGATAGACGGTCAAAGGTATTATTTTTCAAAAAAGACAGGAGCGATGCTTACCGGATGGAATGGGATTGGAAAGAAGCAGTATTATTTCTCCGAGAAAGGCGTGCTGTTAAAAAACACCTGGATCGGTGATAACTATGTAGGAAAAAAAGGATATGTCCGGAAGGCAAAGCGGATTTTCGTGGGAGACTCACGCACCGTCGGGCTTCAGCGGGCCGTACAGAGCAGCGATACCTATGTCGCCAGTTGGGGACAGGGCTACCGCTGGTTTTCAGAGAGCGGACAGAAAGAGCTTGAGAAGATTTTAAAGGAAAATCCTTATTCCGCCGTGATTCTGAATCTTGGGGTCAATGATCTGGCGAATGCAGAATCCTATCTTTTGGCTTATGATGGACTCCGGCAGAAATACCCGAAGGCGAGGTTTTACTTTATGTCCGTGAATCCGGTCGAGGAGACCTTCCTTCGAATCAATGGATTCAGCGGAAGAGACAATGCGTCGATCGAAGCGTTTAATGAACGGATGAAAGAGGCGTTTGGCATGTGTTACATCGATACCTACCATTGGATGATCGAGAAGGAGTATGTGCTGGATGTTCCCCAGGGACATGGAACTTTGGACGGACTGCATTATATCGACATCGTATACCGAATGCTGTATGGTTATGTGACGGCCAGGGCGAAGTAGTAAAATGGCAGTAGTAAAATGGCAGGAAAAAAGACTTGACTTCGTATGTATGCCTGTGTTAAACTGAACAGGCGAATGGAAGTAGGTCTTTTTTTTATGCCTAAAATCGACGGTCTGCCAGGCCGTCGGCAAAATACAACGAGAGAGAGGTGGAAGTTGTGCGCACGAGAATCACATTGGCATGTACGGAATGTAAACAGCGTAATTACAACACGAAGAAGGATAAGAAAAATCATCCGGACAGAATGGAAACTAAGAAATATTGTAGGTTCTGTAGAAAACACACAATGCACAAGGAGACGAAGTAAGTCGTCAGAAAGGAAAGTGACGAGATGGGAGAAACTGCAAAGACAGAAAAAGCCCCTAAGAAAAGCTGGACGGACGGCCTGAAAGCAGAGTTTAACAAGATCGTTTGGCCGGACAACAAATCACTTGGCAAGCAGACAGCGGCAGTCGTTGTGCTTTCTGTTGTACTTGGCGTCATTATCACGATTGTGGATTTTCTGGTACAGTATGGTGTAGATTTCATAGTTAAGTAAGGGGCAAGGGTGATTTTATGTCAGAAGTAAACTGGTATGTAGTTCATACCTATTCCGGGTATGAGAACAAGGTGAAGGCCAACATTGAAAAGACCATCGAGAACAGGCATCTGGAAGATCAGATTCTGGAGGTCCGGGTTCCGATGCAGGAGGTCTTGGAAGTGAAAAACGGAGTGAAGAAACAGGTGCAGAAAAAACTGTTTCCGGGCTACGTGCTTCTAAATATGATTATGAATGATGACACCTGGTATGTCGTAAGAAATACAAGAGGTGTTACCGGATTTGTTGGACCTGGATCGAAGCCAGTGCCACTTACCGAAGAAGAGATGAGGCCGCTTGGAATTCAGGATGCAGAAATGCAGATCGATTTCAAGGAAGGCGACACTGTCATGATTACCGGCGGTGTCTGGAAAGACACTGTGGGCGTCGTTTGTGCTATGAATGACAGCAAGCAGATCGTTACGATCAATGTTGAGCTGTTTGGCCGTGAGACACCGGTCGAGATCGGATTCACGGAAGTTAAAAAGATGTAATGGAACAAGGAAAATTCCGGTAAGCGAATTCGCGGTTTACCGGGCAGTGGGAGGAAAACCCCCCGACAATACCACATAGGAGGTGCCGAAAATGGCAAAAAAAGTAACAGGTTATATTAAATTACAGATTCCTGCTGGTAAAGCGACACCAGCGCCACCAGTTGGTCCGGCTCTTGGACAGCATGGTGTGAATATCGTTCAGTTTACGAAGGAGTTCAATGCAAGGACAGCCGACAAGGGCGACCTGATTATTCCGGTCGTTATCACGGTTTATGCAGACAGAAGCTTCAGCTTCATTACAAAGACGCCGCCGGCAGCCGTTTTGTTAAAGAAAGCCTGCAACATCAAATCAGGATCAGGCGTTCCGAACAAGACAAAAGTAGCTACGATTTCTCAGGACAAGATCAAAGAGATCGCAGAGATGAAGATGCCGGATCTGAATGCCGGAAGTCTTGAGGCTGCTATGAGCATGATCGCAGGTACCGCAAGAAGTATGGGTATCGTTGTTGAGTAGTAAACGGAGATAAAGTGGGAGGGTCATTCCCGCAAACACCACCAGGAGGTTATTTAATATGAAAAGAGGAAAAAAATATGTAGAGGCTGCTAAGGCAGTTGACCGTGCAGCGCTCTATGATACAGCGGATGCTATTGCTTTAGTAAAGAAAACAGCAGTAGCGAAATTTGACGAAACAATCGAAGCTCACATCAGAACAGGCTGTGACGGACGTCACGCAGACCAGCAGATCCGTGGTGCGGTCGTACTTCCGCACGGAACAGGTAAGAAGGTTCGCGTCCTGGTATTCGCGAAGAATGCAAAGGCTGACGAGGCCCTGGCAGCAGGCGCAGAGTATGTAGGCGGCGAGGAACTGATTCCGAAGATCCAGAACGAGAACTGGTTCGAGTTCGATGTAGTGGTAGCTACACCGGATATGATGGGCGTTGTCGGACGTCTGGGACGTGTACTTGGACCGAAGGGCTTAATGCCAAACCCGAAGGCAGGAACCGTTACAATGGACGTGACAAAGGCCGTTCAGGATATCAAAGCCGGTAAGATTGAGTATCGATTGGATAAGACAAACATCATTCACGTGCCAATCGGAAAAGCTTCCTTCACCGAGGAGCAGTTAGCGGACAACTTCCAGACGCTTATGGGTGCGATCGTAAAGGCAAGACCAAGCACCTTAAAAGGCCAGTATTTAAAGAGCATCACCATTGCTCCGACAATGGGACCTGGTATCAAATTAAATACTGCAAAATTTATTTAGGAAATAAAGAAATGCCCTCCGGCAAAAGCCGGAGGGTATTCTATTCTTTGACAATATTCTGCTTTTGCATCAGTTTTAGAAGCTCATCAATGGTTTCTTTCTGATCTGGATTTAAGTCCCTGTAATAATGAAGAAGCCGAAGCTCATGGTTTGACAGGGAAGAAGGTGCGTCTATGGTGAGAGCAGGAGTATCATTGCCTAATAAGTAATCGGTGGAAACACCAAAATAATTCGCAATCTGTTTTAAAATTCTGTAATCCGGCTCCCGGCGGTTGTTGATATATCCATTCAGCGTGGTGGGAGCAATCTTTAATTCAATAGCAAGCTGCTTTTGCGAAAGATCATGTTCGTATAATAAGTTCAGTAGTCTTTGGCCAAAAGTCATAATATTACCCCTTCATAGTTATTTGCTGCAAAACTGTTAAGTTCACTTAATTATAAGTTACATAGAAAAAGGTATCTGCAAAATTCGTAAAATGAAGATAATAGTTGACAATATGCGAAATGCGTATTATATTTTAAATAGAACATATTATATTTGCAAGGAGTACTATCGTTTTAATATTTATGAGACGGGCGATTCGCATATGTCAAAATTCAAAATATCTTATAAAAATAATCAAATATTCATCAAAAGCAGGCTGGAACGGACAGAAAAAGTGAATGAACAGGAGCTTGAGATGTTTCATAAAAAAATGATCCGCGGTCTGATACGTCCGAAGATGGACGGCAAGAAGAAATTAAGCTATCAGGCGCCGTGCGGGAGTTCTTTACAGAGCTACCTGCAAAGGGGGATCAGCAGAGATGATTTTTTCCTGATTCTTGCACAAATTATTGAGATTACGAAAAAGACGAAGCAGTATGGCTTCCGAATGGAAAATCTTCTTCTGGAGCTCCGGTATACCTTTATAAACGAAAGTACAAGAGAACTTTATCTCATCTATCAACCGATTTTTAGTTCAAACTTCTGGAACAGCATTTTCTCATATCTTCATGAAATCGCATACAATTCCACGATTCAAATGCAGGAAAATACAAATTTTATCGATCACTTTACAGACTTTTTGTGCCGGATGTCCGTCTATTCGGAGGAAGAAATGGAACGCTATATCATGCGGGTAAACCCAAAGGTCTACCAGTATCTGCGAAGAGACGAGCCGGGGCAGAGTCAGGCGCTTCGTTATAAGCGGTGGATGGAGCAGAGGAAAAACAGCTTTTTCCAGGAAGAAAGTGAGGGAGTATATGAAAAGGATATGACGTCACGAAAGGAAGAAGGAACGACGCTTTTAGAGGAAGAAGGGACGACCCTTCTGGAAGAGAAAGAGACGGCCCTGCTGAGGGAAAAACAGGTGCTTGGTACGTACCTGATCAGAAGCAGTAATAACGATAAGATTTTCATAAATAAACCGGTATTTCGAATCGGAAAAGAAAGAAGTTCTGTGGATTATTTCGTATCCAATAACAATGCCGTGAGCCGCGTCCATGCGGATATTATAAGGAGGGGCGCTTCCTACTATCTGAAAGACGACCATTCCACCAATCACACATTTGTAAACGGCGTTTTGATCGGAGAAGATGAGGAAACAGAAATTTTTGACGGGGATGAGCTGACGCTTGCAAATGAGGTTTTTGAGTTTCATATCAACAGGGAACACTTATGATGCAAACCGAAGGAGGGAGAAAATGAGGTATCTGGGTTCGGCAGTTTCAGATATAGGAATCAGTAAAAAAACGAATCAGGACAGTGTGTGCCTGAAAATCGCAGAGACAGAATCGCACGGGCAAATCGCTATGTGCGTCATGTGCGACGGCATGGGAGGGCTGGAGAAGGGAGAACTGGCCAGCGCTACGGTCATCCGCGCTTTTGAAGAATGGTTTGAAATCCAGCTTCCGGGGGAGCTTCCCGGTCTGTCATGGGAAGGGCTGGCGGCAGAGTGGAAGCGGCTGATTCAGGTATGCAATGACAAGATTGTGGAGCATGGAAAGCAGGAGGGAGTCAGGCTGGGGACGACGGTGAGCGCACTTCTGCTTATGAATGGGCGTTATTTGATCGCGCATGTGGGAGATTCCAGGGTTTACCGTATTACGGATTCTGTAGAGCAGCTTACAGAAGATCATACTTATGTAGCCAGAGAAGTAAAAAGAGGAAATATGATGCCAGAGCAGGCGGAGCGTAATCCGAAGAGAAATGTTCTGACACAGTGCGTGGGAGCGTCTGAGATTGTGACACCGGAGATTCTTCTGGGAGAGACAGAGGAGGATACGGTATACATGCTTTGTTCCGATGGATTCCGGCATGAGTTGTCAGAGGATGAGATGTTTGAAGAGTTCCGGCCGCTGCATGTTCGAACTGTGGAAGAGATGGAGCAGAACAGCAGAGTTTTGGTAGAACGGGTAAAGGAAAGACAAGAGAGGGACAATATTTCGGTAGTCCTGGTGAAATGCGAGGGATAGGGAGATGAGCGTATGGCGACACAGATTGGAACAGTCATCGACGGCAAGTACGAAATTTTAAAGCAGATTGGAAAAGGCGGCATGTCCGTTGTGTATCTGGCAATGGACAGGCGTTTGAATAAACAGTGGGCGGTAAAAGAGATTCGAAAGAACGCAAGGGGGAAGCTGAATGAAGTCGTGGTGAACAGCCTTCTGGCGGAGGCGAACCTGATGAAGCGCCTGGATCATCCGGCATTGCCGCGGATTGTGGACATTATTGATAACGGGCAGACGATTTACGTCATTATGGATTATATTGAGGGAGAGTCTCTGGAAAGCGTTGTGAAGGAGTACGGGGCGCAGCCCTGGGAGGTCGTTGTGGAGTGGGCGAAGCAGCTCTGCGACGCTCTGAATTACCTGCATTCCCAGAAGCCGCCGATCATTTACCGTGATATGAAGCCCGCGAATGTCATGCTGAAGCCGGAGGGAAATCTGAAGGTGATTGATTTCGGAATTGCCCGCGAATATAAGGAAAAAAATCTGGCGGATACGACCATTCTGGGAACGAAAGGCTATGCGCCCCCGGAGCAGCATGGCGCGCGCCAGACGGACGCCAGATCAGATATCTAT
>CAJKKX010000112.1 GCA_905200565.1 uncultured Lachnospiraceae bacterium | reverse complement strand
GAATTACGGTTGGAGATGCCAGCATCACGAGGAGAGAAGTGCAGACTCCGGTAGACGAGAAGGACCAGACGGTCTATGCCGCCATCCAGAGACCGTCCCGGACGGTCGCAGCGCAGGAGACCGTAGCGGCTGGAGAGGGATTTGTACATGTACATAACGGCGATTACTATATGGGGCTTCGCGGTTATGCGGATGGTATGCGCCAGATCGGATTTGAGACCTTAAGTGAAGAGGAGATTCCGGACAGCAGCTATGATCTGCGCTGGGAAAGCTGGGGCTGGGAATTTGACTGGACGCTGGAACTGATTCTTGGAAAGCTGGATGAATTGCAGGCGCTGGGGATTAAACAGATAACGTTGGATGACGGATGGTATAACAATGCCGGACAATGGGATCTGAACAGCGCAAAGCTTCCAAATGGAAGTGCAGATATGAAGCGTCTGACGGATGCAATTCATGAGAGAGGGATGACGGCGCTTCTCTGGTGGCGTCCGTGCGACGGAGGACGAGAGAACAGCAGTCTTTATAAAGAGCATCCGGAATACTTTGTGCAGAATCAAAATGGAACAAAAGGAAAGCTGGCGGGGCCGGGCGCGTCCGACCGGTTTAACGGGACAACGGGTTATGCGCTCTGCCCATGCTCTGAAGGGGCAGTGCAGAGTCAGGTGGAGTTTGTGAAAAAGGCATTGAATGAGTGGGGATTTGACGGATTGAAGAGTGATTATGTATGGAGCATTCCGCATTGTTATAATCCGGCTCACCATCATGCGAGGCCAGAGGAATCGACAGAGAACCAGGCTGTATTTTACCGTGAGGTCTACCAGGCGATGAAAGAGTGCAACGAAGATGCGTTTCATCTTTTGTGTAATTGTGGAACGCCGCAGGATTATTATTCCCTGCCGTATGTAACCCAGGTGCCGACGGCTGACCCGACCAGCGTCGACCAGACGAGAAGAAGGGTAAAGGCGTACAAGGCATTGTGCGGGGACTATTTTCCAATTACGACAGACCACAATGAAATCTGGTATCCTTCCGCGGTGGGGACAGGCGCGGTTCTGATTGAAAAAAGAAATATGACAGGCAGCCAGCAGAAAGAGTATGAGAGATGGCTTAAGATTGCACAGGAAGCAGAGCTTCAAAAAGGTCAGTTCGTGGGAGATTTGTACAGTTATGGCTTTGACCCTTATGAGACATACGTAGTGAATAAGGACGGTACTATGTATTATGCTTTTTACAGGGATGGAAATAAGTTCCGCCCTGAGGGAAATCCGGCGGTGGAACTCAAAGGGTTAAATCCATATAAATTGTACCGCATTGTGGATTATGTAAACGATCAGGTGATTGCGACAAATGTACCGGGAGGCCAGGCAGTATTGGAATGCAGCTTTTCAAGCTATCTTCTGCTCAGGGCCGAGGAATTGTCCGCGCCAGATCTGACACGGAAAGAAACGGTGACAGAGGAGACAGATTCCGCTCTGATTTTTGAAGGAGACTGGACGGCGGAGCAGAACAGCGGGTTCTCCGGAGGAGGAAGCAAATATACAACGAAAGCGGCGGCAGCGGTATCTTTCACCTTTCAGGGAGACAGTATTGCCTGGTACGGGCAGAAAGATACGAACTTTGGAAGCGCTCAGGTATCTATCGATGATGTATTGCAGGAAGAGGTTTCCTGTACCGGCGCGGCGGCGTCAGGCGTGAAGCTGTATGAAAAGACGGGGCTTGCGGGTGGTACGCATACAATTAAGATCGTGTGCAAATCCCCGGTTATCGACATTGATTATTTTGTGCATACGCAGCAGAGCGGAGGGAACGCGGCTTCTCTGGAGACGATTTCCGATTTTACATCTCTTTATGATGCCGCCAGCTTTACGGAGGGACAGGGCTGGGAGGCTTTTCAGGCGGCAAAAGACCGGATAGAGCAGCTTCTGGCAGAAGGAAACGCAGGGCAGGAAGAAATGGCGCAGGCAGAGGAGGCGTTGATGAACGCCGTGCTGGAACTGCGGAAACCCGTGCGGAAGGAACTGATCGGCGCGCCTGTTGTCCTTCCGCAGGAAACAGACACAGAACAGAGAGAGATCGGGACTTTATACCGTGTCATGGTTTATGCGGAAAATCTGGATTTTCAGAATGTAATTCCAGCCGTGCGTGCATCTTATCAGGAAGCATTTGCATACGCACAGCAGGTATTTAAAAATCCGCAGTCGAAGCAGAATGAGATTAACCGGGCATGGGCAGAATTGCTGGATAAGATTCAGTATGCCGGTTATACGATGGGGGATAAGACGGAGCTGCGGAAAATTCTGGCAGAAGATAGAAAAATAGATTTATCCCTCTATCAGAATCCGCAGGCATTTGCAAAAGCGTTGGCAGAGGCCGGGCAGGTACTTCTTGATGAAAATGCCCTGGATGGGGAAATACGTCAGGCGATGGACCGGCTGGACAGCGAACGGGCAAACTTGGTGCGAAAACCGGGAGAGGAGAAACAGGTACCCGGACAGGTGGAAAATGTAAAGGCGAAGTCCCAGACCAAAGGATTGCAGATCACCTGGAAGCAGCAGGCAGACGCATCCTCCTATACGGTGTATATCCAGAAAGACGGAAAGTGGCAGACTGCGGGAAGCGCCCAAAAGAATACTTTGAAAATCAAAAATCTGAAACCGGGAAAGAAGTATCAGGTGAAGGTAACTGCGTCAAACGAAAAGGGAAGCGGGAAGGAATCGAAGATTCTTTATACGGCAGCAAAACCTTTAAAGCCAAAGGTAAAGAGCGTGCGGGATTATAAAAAGACCGGATTGAAGATCGTCTGTAAAAAGAGTGGGGAAACAGGCTTTGAAGTATGGGTGAAGCAGGGAAAGAACGCGTATAAAAAAGCGGCGTCCGGTTCCAAAACAGTTCTGGTGAAAAAAGGAATAAGGACAGGCAAAAAAGTTTCCGTAAGGATACGGGGTTATGTGAAAAACAAGGGCACGAAGGTTTACAGTGCATATCGGAAGGTAAAGTTCTAAAAAGAGAGTGAAATTTTCAAAAAGGGCTGAATGAGCGGTTGGAGCGTCAGCCCTTTTTTAGTTGTATTTTTGCCGTGAATATAGTAAGATAAAAAAAGAAGAAAGGGGGAATCTGTATGGAAATCGAATGGATTTGCTGGCTTGCACTGATCGTCGTTCTGCTGGTGATTGAACTGCTTACCCTGGGGCTTACGACCATCTGGTTTGCAGGAGGCGCAGTGGCGGCGTTTGCGGCTTCTATGCTGGGAGCGGGTCTTATGGTGCAGATCATAGTTTTCCTGGCGGTGTCCATTTTATTGCTGGTATTTACCAGGCCCTTCGCTGCGAAATATATTAACAGAAACCGGGTGAGAACGAATGTAGACAGCCTGATTGGGGAAAAAGCAGTGGTGATACAGGAGATTGACAATCTGGCGGCAACAGGTGAAGTGAGAGTCGGGGGAAAAGTGTGGATGGCACGGACGCAGAGTGATGAGGAGAGGATTGCGGCTGACGCCACGGTTACGATTCTGAAGGTCAGCGGAGTGAAGCTTATCGTCACAGAAAAGCCTGTAGCCACAGAAAAGAAAAATTAATTCAGCTATGCGGAAATTGACGCAGAAAATTGGAGGAAGAATATGGAGAATCTTTTTGGAGCAATTTTGATTGCAGCTTTGGTTTTGATACTTTTACTGATTCTGATATCCTGTATCAGAATTGTGCCTCAGGCAAATGCACTGGTGATCGAGCGTCTGGGCGGATATCGGGGCACCTGGAACGTGGGGCTTCACATCAAAGCGCCGTTTATCGACAGAGTAGCGAAGCGCGTGAATTTGAAAGAGCAGGTTGTTGACTTCGAACCGCAGCCGGTGATTACAAAGGATAATGTAACTATGCGGATTGACACGGTCGTATTTTACCAGATTACCGACCCCAAGCTGTTTGCATACGGAGTGGAAAATCCGATCATGGCGATTGAGAATCTGACGGCGACGACGCTGAGAAATATCATCGGCGATCTGGAGCTGGATCAGACGCTGACATCCAGAGAAACGATCAATACAAAGATGCGGGCTTCCCTGGATGTGGCTACCGACCCGTGGGGAATCAAGGTAAACCGTGTGGAACTGAAAAATATCATTCCTCCGGCTGCGATTCAGGATGCGATGGAGAAGCAGATGAAAGCAGAAAGGGAGCGAAGAGAAGCCATTCTGCGTGCCGAAGGAGAGAAAAAGTCTACCATTCTGGTTGCGGAAGGTAAGAAGGAGTCGGCGATTCTGGATGCGGAAGCGGAGAAACAGGCGGCCATCCTGCGTGCCGAGGCAGCAAAGGAGAAGATGATCCGGGAAGCGGAAGGCGAGGCGGAAGCAATTCTGAAAGTGCAGCAGGCAAATGCGGATGGACTGCGTTTCCTGAAAGACGCCGGTGCAGACCAGGCAGTCCTTGCCTTAAAGAGCCTGGAAGCATTGGAGAAGGTGGCGGACGGTAAGGCGACAAAGATTATCATTCCGTCAGAGCTTCAGAATGTGGCAGGACTTGTAAAATCAGTAACAGAAGTGGCGAAAGATATTTAAGAGAGGTACATTTGGAGGCAGAATATGAATTTAAAAGGACGCAATTTCTTAACCTTAAAAGACTACACACCGGAAGAGATCACATATCTGCTGGATTTGGCGGCAGATTTGAAAGATAAGAAAAAGAAGGGTATCCCCGTGGATACCCTTCGGGGAAAAAATGTTGCCCTTATTTTCGAAAAAACGAGCACCAGGACAAGATGCTCTTTTGAGGTGGCGGCGCATGACCTGGGGATGGGGACGACTTATCTCGATCCGAAAGGTTCTCAGATTGGAAAAAAGGAGAGCATTGCGGATACGGCGCGTGTTCTCGGAAGGATGTTCGAAGGAATCGAGTATCGCGGCTATGGTCAGGAAATCGTGGAAGAACTGGCGAAATATGCGGGGGTTCCTGTATGGAACGGACTTACGAATGAATATCATCCCACACAGATGCTGGCAGACCTGCTGACGATCCGCGAGCATCTGGGAGAACTGAAGGGAAAGAAGCTGGTCTATCTGGGGGACGCCCGCTATAATATGGGAAATTCCCTGATGATTGCCTGTGCGAAAATGGGAATGCACTTTACCGCATGTACCACGAAAAAATATTTTCCGGATGCGGCGCTGGTAAAGACATGTGAGGAATACGCAAAGGCTTCCGGAGGAAGTATCACGTTAACTGAGGATGTACAGGCAGGCACGAAAGGCGCCGATGTTATTTATACGGATGTATGGGTATCGATGGGCGAGCCGGAGGAGATATGGACGGAGCGGATTACGGAGCTTACACCGTATAAAGTGACGGCGGATGTTATGAAAAATGCAGGCGGGCAGGCCATTTTCCTTCACTGTCTCCCCGCTTTCCATGATTTGAAAACGCAGATCGGAAAAGAGATGGGAGAGCGTTTCCAGGTTCAGGAGCTGGAGGTTACAGACGAGGTATTCGAGTCTGAGCAGTCAAAGGTATTCGATGAAGCGGAGAACAGGATGCACACCATTAAGGCAGTGATGCTTGCAACGCTTGGGGAAGGAAATGAATAAAAAGAAAATCAGAAAGGCGCTGGATTTGGAATTTTTCGGAAGTGTTTCCGGTCTTGTGCTGATTCTCTGTGTGATTGCGGCCTTTTTGGAGATAGACAGCGCGCCGGGATTTTTCGTGCTGATATCGGGCATGGGGATACTCGTCAACGGAATTCTTGCCGGGCTGAAATTCATAAAAAAGAGATATATTTTGGGAACAATGTTTACGGTTATCACGCTGGCTTTGCTGATATTTTTCGCAGTACAGCTTATAACGGTAGAAAGGTTTTTGAGATGAAAAGTGAGATTTTGCATATTCTGAGAAATCGGGACGGATATGTGTCCGGGCAGGAACTGTGTGAAAAATTCGGGGTTTCCCGGACAGCCGTGTGGAAAGCGGTGAATCAGCTAAAAGAGGAAGGCTATGAGATCGAGGCGCTTCCCAATAAAGGCTATCACATTGTGGCGTGTCCGGATGTCGTATCGGCGGAAGAGATCAAAAGTCTGCTGACGACCAGATGGGCAGGTCAGGAGGTCGCCTATTTTTCCACACTGGATTCCACGAATAATAAAGCGAAACGAATGGCGGAGGAAGGAGCGCCGCATGGCACTTTGATTGTTACGGATGAACAGACAGGCGGAAGAGGGCGCAGGGGAAAGAGCTGGTCTATGGCTCCGAAATCTTCCATTGCCATGACTTTAATCATCCGACCGGAGCTCTCGCCGGAAAAAGCATCTATGATTACGCTGCTGATGGGGATGGCGGTAGCTTCTGCGTGCAGGGAGCTTCTTGGGCTTCCGGCAAAGATCAAGTGGCCGAATGACGCAGTGATTGGAGGAAAGAAAATCTGCGGGATTTTAACGGAGATCAGTGCGGAGATGAATGTCATCCATTATCTGGTCATCGGTACGGGAATCAATGTGAATATGGAGAAATTTCCGGAGGAAATTCGTGACATAGCCACTTCTCTTTCCATTGAGACCGGACATACGGTAAACAGGGCGGAGATCATCTGCGGCTGTATGAAATATTTCGAACAGTACCTGGAAACGTTTCTGGCGGACGGCGATCTGTCAGGGCTTCGTGAGACCTACAATGGGATGCTGGTAAATATGGACGCACAGGTACGTGTTCTGGAACCGCAAAATGCGTATAGCGGCATTTCACGGGGAATCAATAAAAAGGGTGAGCTTTTGGTTGAAAAGGCGGATGGAAGAATCGAGAAGGTGTATGCCGGAGAAGTATCCGTGCGGGGTGTTTATGGATATACATAAGGAGAAGGGACAGATGGACGCAGAAAAAACAGTGCTTTGCGGTGCAAGCGCATATGAGGAAAAGTTTTATTTTAATGAAGCGTTTGAGTCGCTTCCGGAGAGCATACAGGAGGAATTGAAAATCATGTGCGTTCTCTATACAAACGATGTAGGCGGCGTTCTGGTGCTGGAGTTTGACGGAGAGGGAACCCTGTGCTTCCGAACGGAAGCGGCAGAAGATGATTTTGGCTATGATGAAATAGGAAGCGTACTGAAAATCAGGGAGATGCAGAGGGAAAAGGAAGCGCTTCTTACCGCACTGGAAATGTATTATCAGGTATTTTTCCTTTCTGTGCCGCAGCAGATGAGAAATGAGAGAAGAAAACGATGAATCTTACAATAGGAAATGTAAAACTTGCAAATCCATGTATACTGGCGCCAATGGCAGGAGTAACC
>CAJKKX010000111.1 GCA_905200565.1 uncultured Lachnospiraceae bacterium | reverse complement strand
AAATATTCTAAAAATCTGCAAAAAACTATTGACTTTTCTTAGCAGGTTTTGTTGCCGACAAAGACATCCGGGGGACGTTTTTTGGTGCCTTAAAAATGGATATCCACAGGTCTGACTGAGACGCGCCGAAGGATACAGGATGTCGGATTATGTCACAAACGGGTTTTTGTCTATTGTGAAAAAATTTTGGATTAATTATAAT
Organism: uncultured Lachnospiraceae bacterium; assembly: GCA_905200565.1. The sequence continues at coordinate 7,113 of CAJKKX010000111.1, read as the reverse complement.
ATTGATGAGCGATTTTGAAAGTGCGAAGCGCGTAAAAATCGATGGAATCTCATTTTTCAGGCAACTCATATGTAAAAACAGAAGAGTACACCCTGGGGCGGGAGCCTCAGAGCGGGAAGGAGCGGTTTGTATTGAATATTTTATTTACAGTGAACAGAGGATATATGGAGCATGTGCTGGACTGTATACGGTCGATTGTGCGATTCCCGTCTGAGGACGGATACGATATCTATATTTTACATTCCGACTTGCAGGAACAGGACCAGAGCGATGCCGCCGCGCAGGTGGAGGATGGGGATACACGGCTGCATTTTCGGTTTGTGGAGCCGTCTGTATTTGCCTCCTTTCCGGAGAGCGAGAGATATCCCAGATTAATTTACTACCGTATTTTTGCCGCCTCCCTGCTTCCGCCGGAGATGGACAGGATTCTGTATCTGGATGGCGACACGCTTGTCATCAATCCGCTGGACGAGCTGTACAACATGGATTTTGAGGGTAACTATTTTCTGGCGTGCACGCATGTGCGGAAATTCCTCACGAAGGTGAACCAGTACCGGCTCGGCATGGAGGAAGTGAGCACCTATATCAACAGCGGAGTTCTGCTGATGAATTTAAAGGAATTAAGAGAAAAGCAGGATTTTGAAGAAATCGCGTCGTTTGTGGAGAAGCGGGGGCGGTATCTCACCCTGCCGGACCAGGATATCATAACTGCCCTGTACGGAAACAAAACGGGAATTCTGGACACTATGAAATATAACCTGAGCGACAGGATGATTTCCGTCTACAATACGGAACCGGGGCATAAAAAAATCAATCTGGAGTGGGTGCGCAAAAACGCGGTCGTTATCCACTATTACGGAAAGCAGAAGCCGTGGAAAAAACCATATCTGGGGATACTGGATGTTTTTTACCGGGAGCTGAAGGAGGAAGCGCCGGGAGAAATCTGCGGCGCCGTCCAAAATGAACCGGAAGCATAACGGGGCAGGAGATACGGATCCGGAAACGCAATAGGGCGGAAACACCGGCGCCGGAAGGTCACGAAAAGCCTGCCGGAGACAGAGAAGGAGAGGATTTGTTATGGCAAAGAAGGAATTGGGAATACCCAGGCAGCTTCCGGTAATCGGGCTGCCGCGGGCAATGCTGTACTACCGTTATGCGGTATTGTGGAAAACATTTTTTTCGCAGCTTGGTATTGAAACGATTACCAGCGCACCGACGACAAAGGGCGTCCTGGAGGACGGAACCGCCTGCGCAATTGACGAAGCGTGCCTGGCAACGAAAATTTTTCTGGGACATGTGAAAGCCCTGATTGGAAAATGCGATTATATACTGATTCCGCGGATTTCCAACTTTGGTCAGCAGCGCAGCATGTGTACGAAGTTTGAGGCGCTTTACGATATGACCGCCAATACGTTCCGCAGTACCGGACAGAAGTTTCTTTCCTACAATGTGGATGTGAGACATAAACAGGATGAGGAAAAGGCATTTCTGGATATGGGCGTTTTGCTGGGATTTCACAGAAAAGAAGCGGAGAAGGCATATAAAAAAGCAAAAAAGGCGGAGCTGGAGGATTTAAAGCTGAAAATAAAGAACCAGGAAAAGCTGTATCAGCTTCCGAAAACAAAAATCCTGGTGGCGGGGCACAGCTATATGATCGAGGATGCCTATATCGGAAAGCCGGTCTTAAAAATGCTGAGAAAGCTGGATGCAGTGCCGATCCGGGCGGATATTACGGAGCGCAAAGCGGCGCTGGAGCAGAGCCTGAAGCTGTCGCCCACCCTGAAGTGGGAGGTCAACCGCGAGATTGCAGGAAGCGTTTACAAAAACCGGGAGCGCGTGGACGGCATCATTCTTCTGAGCGCATTCCCGTGCGGACCGGATTCGATGGTAAATGAAATGCTGATGCGCAAAAATAACGGCATTCCGGTTCTGAATCTGGTGATGGATGGGCAGAACGGGGACGCCGGAGTGGAGACAAGGGTGGAAAGCTTTATTGATATTATCGGATTTAAGAAGGGGAAATTATAATGGAGAAAGAGACAAAAGTATCGTTTCCCATGATTGCAAGATACAATTATGCTATCCGCTACATCGTGGAGAACGGGCTTGAGATAAAATATGTGATGCAGCCCCGCATGACCAGACGGACCATCGAGTTGGGCAGCCGCTACAGTCCGGATTCCGTCTGTACACCGTTTAAGAGCACGCTCGGCAGCATGATCGAGGCGCTGGAAGCGGGAGCGAATACGATTCTGATGACGAATGGATTATGCCGTCTGGGATATTACGGGGAATTGCAGGAGCAGATACTGCGCGACCTGGGTTATCAGTTTGAGTTTGTCAATTTATCGGAATATACGACCGGAAAGAAAAGAGACTATCTGAAAGCGGTAAAAAGACTGAACCCGAAATATAAAGTTGCCAGGCTGACCGCCGCAGGCATTGAAGGCATCAAAATGGCGGAATATATCGATGAATTAGAGGGGATATATTATAAAAGCTGCGGATTCGAGGCGGAAAAGGGAAGCTGCAAAAAAATTTTTGACGACTTTTTAAACGCTATGCAGGCGGCTTCGTCAAAATCGGAAATCGAATCGGCGTACCGGAAGGCGAAGAGCGCCTTTTCGCAGGTGAAGCTGAATAAGCCGAAGACGCCGCTGCGTGTAGGGATCATCGGTGAATATTTCACGGTGATGGACAGCTTTTCTAATCTGGAGCTGGAGCAGAAGCTGGCGGATATGGGAGTGGAGGTACACCGCTGGATGAACATTACCAACCGCAACCTGCATTACAGCGGCGAGAAAAACATGAATGTGCGGATAAAGGACCTCTGTACCTACGAGATGGGGCCGACCTCCACTGCCAACATCTGGTGCGCCAGAGATTACGCCGAGCGGGGCTTTGACGGCATCATCCATGTAAAATCGGCAGGCTGTACGCCGGAGATGGACATCATGCCGGTGCTGCAGAACATTGGCGCGGACTATAAAATCCCCATCCTGTACCTGACATATGATTCACAGACGAGCGATACGGGACTGATGACAAGAATCGAGGCATTTTACGATATGATTCAGATGAGAAAGAAGGTAATCCGATGAAGGAAGCGTATCTGGGAATCGACGTGGGGTCGATTTCTACAAAGGGAGTTATTATAAATAAGGACAACGAGGTGCTGGCGAGCGAGTATATCTGGACCGAGGGGGATCCCATTGGGGCGGTAAAAAAGCTGGTTGCCCTGTTGGAAAAACAATTTGACAAGTCCGCTTACCGGATCGTGGCGACCGGGACGACCGGGAGCGCCCGGCGGCTGGTGGGCACTATTGTCGGGGCAACGATGGTAAAAAATGAAATTACCGCCCATGCCGTTGGCACGACGACCTTTTATCCGGGCGTGCGCACCATCCTGGAGATCGGCGGACAGGATTCCAAAATCATACTGGTGGAAAACGGCGTGGCGGTGGATTATGCCATGAACACCCTGTGCGCGGCGGGAACCGGAGCTTTCCTCTCCAGCCAGTCAAAGCGTCTGGGAATCGAGGTGGAGGATATGGGCGAGATCGCGCTTCACTCGAAGCATCCGACGCAGATCGCGGCAAGATGTACCGTTTTTGCGGAGTCGGACCTGGTCCATAAAATCCAGATGGGACATACGAAGGAGGACATCATCGCCGGACTCTGCAACGCGGTCGTTTCGAATTACCTCAACAATGTGGGAAAGGGCAAGAAGATTGTTCCGCCGATTGTTTTCCAGGGCGGCGTCAGCAAAAATATCGGCGTGGTGGAGGCGTTCCGCAGAGCGCTCGGGTATGATGTGCAGGTCGATAAAAACGGACATCTGATGGGCGCGCTCGGAGCGGCGATTCTGGCAAAGAAAAGTGAAAAGCGAAAAGAATTCGATTTTTCAATGGAAGATATGAACTTCCGCACGCGCGAAATCTGCTGCGGGCGCTGCTCCAACAACTGCGAAATCATGTGCGTTTACCGCGACGATGTACTGATAGACAGCTGGGGAAACCGCTGCGAAAAAGGGGAGCTGGTTCACTGAACGAATATTCACGCAGACGCAAAAGCGATTGCAAAGACTGCAGAAGTGTGCGAAAATAAAAATATGAAAAAGAATTATTAAGCAGGCAGAACTGGTTCCGGGACAATTTAAAGAAGCAGGATTTCCGGGATCTGTACCGGGCGATGGAAAACAGGGACGCCGGCAGGATGAGTGAGATCTTAAATGAGCAGCTGTTTTCCACGATCAGTTTTTATGACAGTGCAGAGAATTTTTATCATGGATTTCTTGCGGGAATTTTAAGTCAGAGCGATCGGTATCTGGTCCAGTCTAACAGAGAAACGGGAAACGGCCGCTGCGATCTGATGATAAAAAGCCCGTCTCTGCGGGGAAAAGCGTTTGTCATTGAAGTGAAGGTGTCGAAGGAAATTGATGATTTGGAAAAAGACGCTGAGATTGCCATCCGGCAGATTCACGACAGGGGATATATAAAAGAACTGCAGGCAGAAGGATACCGTGATATTACCTGCTACGGGATCTCTTTTTTCCGGAAGGACTGTGAAGTGCGGCTGGATGAAACGTAAGCCCCTGCTTTTACACCTTTATCCATATACTCGTTGTATAAAAAAGTGAAGGACGGAGGAGAATATGATGCTGGATATGATAGAACTGTATTATTTCAGCCCTACAGGCGGAACGAAAAAAACGGGAGAAATTTTTTGTGAAGCGATTGCCCGGAAAGTAAAAACGGTAAATCTGGGACTGTACGGCAAAGCAGCAGAGGAGCCGGAGGGCGAAGTGGTTGTTGTGGCCGTGCCTGTTTTCGGAGGCAGAGTTCCGTCTGTTGCAGCAGAAAAGCTGGCGGAACTGGAAGGTTGCGGAAAAAGAGCAGTTACGCTGGCTGTCTATGGCAACCGGGATTATGAGGATGCTCTGCTGGAGCTGAACCGCCTTATGGAGGAGAGGGGATTTTATGTGACGGCAACTGCCGCTCTGATCGCACAGCATTCTATAACTCCGGAGGTCGGTAAAGGCAGACCGGATGAGCAGGATAGAAACTCCATTCTTGCATTTGCGGATAAGGTGCTGGAAAAACTGGAGCATGGTTCTAAGACTTTGGTAAAGGTTCCGGGAAACTATCCGTACAAGAATAAAATGAATGTTCCGTCAGCGCCGGTTTCTCTGGCTTCCTGCAGCCGGTGCGGGAAATGTGTGTCCTTCTGTCCGACCGGGGCAATCCGGATAGAAGAGGACGTGGTGGCAACTGATATTGAAAAGTGTATTTTATGTATGGGGTGTACCGCTGTCTGTCCGGAACATGCGCGCGTGCTTATGCCGCAGCTTCAGGAAAGGATGGACCGGAAGCTTGAGCCGTTCCGGACAATCCGCAGAGAAAATGAATACTTTTTATAAAGACTGAAGCGGAGGGCAGAACGTGAAAGAAAACAAATACGATGAGGAAATGTTTTTTGAAAAGTACAGCAAGATGGAGCGTTCGCAGAAAGGTCTGCAGGGAGCCGGGGAGTGGTCGGAGCTGAAGAAAATCCTTCCCGACTTTCGCGGCAGACGAGTGCTGGATCTGGGCTGCGGATATGGCTGGCACTGCAAATACGCCGCGGACAATGGGGCGCTGTCTGTTCTGGGAACGGACATTTCCCGGAAGATGCTGGAGGTTGCGGAGCGAAAAAACAGTGATTCCAGAATAGAATACCGGCGTATCGCGATGGAGGACCTGGATTTTCCGGCGGGAGCATTTGATGTGGTACTGAGCTCGCTGGCGTTTCACTATGTCCGGGATTTTGAGCCGCTGATAAAAAATATAGCGGTGTGGCTCAGATCCGGCGGAGAGCTGGTGTTTTCGGTGGAGCATCCGGTCTTTACCGTTTATGGGACACAGGACTGGTATTACGACCGGAACGGGGAAATCCTTCATTTTCCGGTGGATAACTACTATTACGAGGGAAAGCGGGAAGCGATATTCCTGGGCGAAAAAGTGACCAAATATCACAGAACACTGACGACATATCTGGAAACGCTGCTGAAAAACGGATTTACGCTCCAGCATGTCATAGAACCGCAGCCACCAGAGGAAATGATGGACCTTGCCGGTATGAAGGATGAAATGCGCCGTCCCATGATGCTGTTGGTGTCAGCGAAAAAGAAATAATTTTTTTCTTCGGAATCCATGCAATATGGGTTCCTTTTCTTTTTAATTTCTGGATAGTCATGTTATCATATTCTCATTTTTTCAACAAAAAATTGTTGCCCCAAAACGATAAAATTTTACTGATAATATCGAAAAATTTTGCTATCAGCAGCTTCCGGAAAAGCATAAAATCAAATCAAATATTATATTGGGAGGCGAATGCCGGCTCATTCGTGAAGGGAGAGATGGAAGATGCCGCGAAGAGAAATAAAGCTGATGGAGAACTGGAAATTTGCGCTGGAAAAGCCCGGTGAATTGTGTTTTGAGACGGTGGACCTGCCGCATGACTGGGCAATCAGCGCTCCGGTGCGGAAAAATATGGAGCAGGGAGAAGCGCAGGGCTTTTGCGACCGCTGGGGTGTGGGCTGGTACTTAAGAGCAGTGGAGCTGGAGGAGAAAAAAGCCGGATATCGCTATTATCTGGATTTTGACGGAATTTATGAGGACAGCACCGTCTGGGTTAACGGGCAGGAAGCGGGCGGACGGAAGTATGGCTATAGCCCGTTCCGGCTGGATATTACGGATTATGTGCAGAAAGGCGATAACGAAATCCGTATCCGGGTGGACAACAGTAAGAAACCGGCGGATCGTTGGTACAGCGGTGCAGGTATTTACAGGACAGTCCGGTGGATAGAGACGGAAGAGCAGCATCTGGAAGAGGAAAATATCGTGGTGCGGAGCGCCCTTTCCGGGACACGGGCAGAGATAACCGCAGATGTCGGAGTAAAAGGAACCGTCCGGGGCTATCTGACAGAAAAAGGGACACTGTCAGAGGGAAAAGCATTCGAAGCGGCCGGCACAGAGGGAAAGTTGTCGTTTCTGATAGAGGAGCCGAAGCTCTGGTCCGCCGAAAATCCCAATCTGTATGAGCTGATCCTGCAGCTTCTGGACGGGCAGCGGG
>CAJKKX010000110.1 GCA_905200565.1 uncultured Lachnospiraceae bacterium | reverse complement strand
CGCGTCGCAGCAGGTGTTTGAGGCTGGCGTGAACAGTATGCTCATACTTTTCAAAGAAGGTATGATAGGAGATATCTGCTTATGAAAGAAAAAAGAAATAATAAAAAAGCGGTCAGCTACAATAAGTGGGGTTATATCTTTCTGATTCCCTTTGTTGTGGTTTATATTATTTTTCAGTTTATACCTCTTGTAACAACCATTTACAACAGTTTTTTTGAAAATTACCGTTCCGGACTGACACAGATCGGTCCGACGTTTGTGGGACTGGAAAACTATAAAACGCTGCTTAGCAACGGCGATCTGCTCACCTACTTCAGGAATACGATCATCATGTGGCTTATGTGCTTTATTCCGCAGATCATCGTATCGCTGCTGCTTTCCGCATGGTTTTCCGATCCGTCTCTGCGGCTGAAATGCACGAACTTTTTCAAGACCGTGATTTATCTGCCGAACCTGATCATGGCTTCCGCCTTTGCGATGTTATTTTTTACGTTGTTTTCCGACAGCGGACCCATGAATTCACTGTTGATGAACCTTGGGATCATCAGCCAGCCGTTTAAGTTTTTGTCGAATAAGTGGAGCGCGCGCTCTCTGGTTGCACTGATGAATTTTCTGATGTGGTTTGGGAATACGACCATCCTGCTTCTTGCGGGGATGCTTGGAATAGACAGTTGTATGTACGAGGCGGCGGAGGTGGATGGAGCCACTTCCACCCAGGTGTTTTTCAAAATTACGCTGCCGCTTCTGAAGCCGATTTTGATTTATGTGATGATTACCTCTCTGATCGGCGGTCTGCAGATGTTTGATGTTCCGCAGATCCTGACGAATGGTCAGGGAGATCCTATGAGATCTACCATGACACTTATTATGTATCTGAATAAGCATCTGTTCAGCAAGAATTACGGTATGGCGGGCGCGCTGTCGGTAATCCTGTTTATTGTGACCGGAGCGCTCAGTCTGGTGGTATTTCGGTTTACGAATGCCAGTGAAGAATAGGAGGCGGGGATATGGACAAAGATAGTAAAAAGAAAAAGGGCATGAGTGTCGGTGCAAGAAGAGTGATTGCCTATGTGGTGCTCTGCTTCATGGTGGTTCTGTGCCTGTTCTGGTTCTATGTGCTGTTCATCAACGCCACCAGATCCCATGGTGAGCTGACGAAGGGCTTTACGCTGATTCCCAGCACCCACCTGCTTGAAAACTGGGATAAACTGATGCACGGCACGCTGCCGGTATGGAGCGGTCTGATCAACAGCACGATCATCGCCGGATGCAGCGCGGTTCTGAGCGTATATTTCTCCACGATGACCGCCTATGCGATCCATGCGTATAACTTCCGCGCAAAAAAATTCGTGTTCACGTTTATCCTGATGATCATGATGATCCCGACACAGGTGACGGCGCTCGGCTTCGTACAGCTTGTGCAGAAGATGAAGCTGGAGGATTCCTTTATTCCACTGATCGTGCCGACGATCGCGGCTCCGGTTACCTTCTATTACATAAAGCAGTATATGCAGAGCAACCTGCCGCTTTCACTGGTGGAGGCAGCGAGGATCGACGGCTCCGGAGAATTCCATACGTTCAATACGATCGTATTTCCGCTGATGAAACCGGCAATTTCGGTACAGATGATCTTTACCTTTGTAAACAGTTGGAATAATTACTTTACTCCGGCTCTGATCCTGCATAAGGATACGAAGAAAACGCTCCCGATCCTTATCGCGCAGCTTCGTTCTGCAGATTTTCTGAAGTTTGATATGGGACAGGTTTATGCGATGATCGTATTTTCCATTCTTCCGGTTGTTGTTGTTTATCTGTTTCTGTCCCGCAATATTGTCGGCGGCGTTTCGGCGGGCGGCGTCAAGGGATAATTTTTAAATGGATTTGCGAAAGCTGCTGCGAACGGAGAGAATAGTACGACGCCCGGTCTGAATGACCGGGCGCAGCTTTTGTCTGATATCAGAACATAATATTTATCGGGATACGTGCGGAATCGGGATCTTCGATTCCAAATTTTTCTTTGTTAAGCTTATCGATTGCGTTTGTCAGGGACATGTACACACCCGGATATACGGAGCCGGGACCGCCCTGGGCAATGCAGGGGATAAAATGCTTCATGCCGTATTTGTCGCAGACTCTCCGGACGACCTTCTCGCAGTTTTCATCTGTCCAGTCCTCAAAATCCACATCCGCATTTTCGATGCAGCCCATAAAGCTGATTTTGCCCTCATATTTTACCAGAAGCTCATCTACCTTGTTTGTCTCCATGCAGCCCTGGAATACATCGATGCCCATCTCAATCATGTCCGGAACCAGCGTCGCCGCATAGCTGTCAGAGTGATGAACCACATACTGTACGCCGTGGCTCTTATAATAACCATAAATTTCCTTGTACGGCTCCAGGAAAAATTCCTCAAACATACCGGGACTTAAAAAGGTGCTGTCGTGTCCGCCCCAGTCATCGTGATGAAACAGCATATCCGGATGCAGGTGGCTGCAGATACCCTCCGCCAGCTTCAGCTCCCACTCCGTCAGATACTTAATCATATCGTGCATTTCATCCTCATACTCGATATAATATGTCAGCGCTCTGACCATTTCGCAAAGATGATGGCTCTGTTCGAACAGACCGGGCGCCACGAAAGCCGCCTTAAACGCTTTCTCCCCGTCAACTGCGTCGTACATCGCCTTGCACTGATCCCACTGCTCCTGCGAAAAATCCAGTGACGGCGCGTGCACGTAATCCTTCCAGTGCTCAATATCCTGGACAACAATCTTATCCGGGGTATGTACGGGGAAGGAACCCGGCGTCCCCTCAGGGAAGGTGTTGGTCACTCCCCAGGCGTTTTTCACATTTTCCATTCCCTTCTGAAGAAGCGGACTGGCAAACATAAACGGATGATACAGAAGCGCGATTGCCTCATACTGATTGACAAACCGGTCCGGATTTCCTCCCTTCATGCATTCAATCATATTCTGTTTTGCAGTTAGCATGTAAAGCCCTCCTTTTTTCCATTTTAAGCCGCTGTCAGCTCCTTTGCCTTCTGTGCACAGGAAGCGGCGTCCTCTGTATAAGCGTCCGCACCGATTTCCTCTGCAAATTTCGCATTAATGGGCGCTCCGCCCACCATGACCTTGATCCTGCTTCTCTCCGGCAGCGTATTAAGCAGCGCAACCGTGTCGCGCAGCGCCGGCATCGTCGTCGTCAGAAGCGCAGAGCAGCAGATAATTTTCGTATCCGGATTTTCTTCAAACGCTTCCACAAATTTTTCTTTGGCAACATCCACGCCCAGATCGATTACCTCAAATCCGGAGGATTCCAGCATCATCGCTACCAGATTCTTGCCGATATCATGAAGGTCGCCCGCAACCGTTCCGATAATGACCTTGCCCGCCGCTCCGGATTCTCCTGAGGAAAGATACGGCTTTAACACCGCCACGCCGTTTTTCATCGCTTTTGCCGCCACCAGCATTTCCGGGACAAAAATCTCACCGTTTTTAAACTTCACGCCGACCTCATCCATCGCCGCGATCATGCCCTCATTAAGAATTGCCACCGGCTCGCAGCCCTCTTCCAGCGCGGCTTCCACCGCCGGCGCAACCTTCTTCGCCTTTCCCTTTACTACAAGTTCGTATACTTCCTGAATTCCTGCCATATATAATACCTCCTGTCATTTTATTGGCATTTTTTCATTCCCACGGACACAAAACCGTGCATGGGTGTCTGCACTGCATCCTGTAAATACCCGCAGGAATTGTATTTCCTGCAATTTTATTCTTTTTCGCAGAAGCGCATTCATGCCATCCGGCATCTACTTCTTCGGTCCGAAAATACCTTCCCGGTATGCGCTGATATATTCCATGCAATATTCATCCTCGCCCAGAAGCGCCTCTGTAGCGTAAATGATTCCCATCATGTCCCGGTTGGTGGGATCCAGGATGGCGCTGTCCAGCCCGGCGTTCATGGCGAGTACCGTGAAGCCCAGATTAATCATCTTCCGGACAGGAAGATTGAAGGATATATTGCTGACCGCCGCCGTAATATGGATATCCGGACAGCGCTTCCGCACAGTGCTGATAACCTTTACGTTCATGGCAATGCCGTCCTCCGAAGTACAGAGCATTTCCACCAGCGGGTCGATATGCATTCTGGACTGACTGATGTGATACTTCCCGGCCGTCTCCAGCACCCGGTCAAAGACCCGCAGCCGGTCCGCCGCTGTCTTTGGAATTCCTGTATCGTCGGAGAGCAGGCAGATGACCTCCCATTTCGTGTCCGCAATCAGCGGGAAAATGATTTCCATCTTATCGCCCTCGCCGGAAACAGAATTTACCAGACCAGGCTTTTTACAGTACGGAATCACCTCTGCAAGCACCCGCGCGCTCGGACTGTCCACGGAAATCGGAAGGTCCGTCGCTTCCTGGATACAGTCAATCATCCATTTCAGCGTTTCCACCTCCTCCGCCTCCGGCACGGACGCGCAGCAGTCGATAAAGGTCGCTCCCGCTTCATCCTGCATACGGGCGCGGTTTTTGATAAATTCAGCGTCTCTGTTAGCAATCGCCTCCGCTACCGCCGGGATAGAACCGTTAATTTTTTCCCCGATAATAATCATATTACACCTCCATATTCCACAATTTTAAGGACGTCCTGTTCTTTTCTGTAAGCCCATTGTAACATAGCTTTTTGCGATTATCTATTTGCAGATATGTCCTTTTTTCACCCTTGTTTTCCTACAAATTGTAGGAAAACACTTCTTGCCATTTTCCGCGCATGGCGGTATGATAAAAAGAAAGAAGGGAGCCTCGCTATGGATTTAAGTCCCCGCCTGATTGTATGGCATTTAAAGAAAACGTACCCCCAGACAGACGCTTCCACCCGTCTCACCACCTCTCCGTGTCTGAAATACGGCGTCTGCCACAGACCGGACGCGCCCTTTACCGGCAATCTGGTCTGGATTGCGCCGGAAATCCTCCCGGATTTTCTGCAAAATCCCCTGCACAGCCTGCTGATTGTGACGGAGCCCGCCGATTCCGCGCTCCTTAAGGAAACCCCGAATCTCTGTCTGGTTCCGGGCGCAGACCCGGAGGCGCTGGCGGAGACAGTAACGCAGATTTTCCGCAAATATGAGGAATGGAACCAGGCGCTTTTTGAATCCCGGATGATGAACGGTTCCATCCAGAATCTGCTGGACCTCACCGGCTCCATCATATCCAATCCCAGCATAGTCATCAGCATGGATTTCACTATCATTGCTTCCAGAAACAGTCCTTTCGGAGAGCTTGCCACCCCGGTACTCGGCTCCACGGAGAACACCGCCGACCTGATTATGGCGCTGAAGCAGGACCCCGCTTACGCGGAGGCTTTCCACCGGATCGGATATTTCTATTATCCCGGAAACGGGATTGCCGGTCCCAGTCTCTGCGTCAATATCCGGAAATTTGACCGGACGCTTTACCGTCTGCTGGTCACTCCGGGCGAGATTCCGCTCGACGATACCTTCGGTTTTATTCTGGAGTACCTCGCGCGGGTCATTTCCCATGCGATGTCCACCAATATCGTGGACAGCCACGACGCCCGCCGCCAGCTCCGTCAGATTTTCCGGGCCGTTCTGACAGATTCCAGCGCGGATTATGTGGAAATCAGCCGTCAGCTCACCGCCTGCGGGTGGCTTTCTTCCCATTATTACCTCTGCCTCTTTCTGAAAACGGAGCAGATGGATTATAAAAATCTGACCCATCGTTCCATCTGCAGTTATATCGAAAACATGGTGCCCGCCTCCTGCGCCGTAACGCACAAAGGAAATATCGTGGCGTATATCAATCTGGATCTCTGTCATCTGTCGGAGTCGGAAATCGAGCAAAAATTAGCCGGCTTTATCCGCGACAGCTTTCTGACCGCCGGATACAGCCGGAAGATGCTGGGACATTTCAACTTTCACAGGCAGTACGTGCAGGCTTCCCTTTCTATGGGGGTCGGTTCCCGGAAACATCCGCACCAGTGGATTCATCATTTTAATGACATTGCCCTGACCTATCTGCTGGAGCAGACCACAAAAAAGCTTCCCGCGTACATGGTATGTCACGAGAAGCTTCTTACCTTAAAATATGAATCAGAAAAAAATCAGTCCCAGCTTTTCCAGACGCTGCGGTGCTACCTGGAGAACCAGCAGAGTGCGACAAAAACGGCAAATGCGCTGTTTATCCACCGCAGTACGCTGCTGTACCGGCTGGACCGGATACAGCATATTCTGAAAAGCGATTTGTCGGACCCCGACGAGCTGCTGTATCTGCTGCTTTCCTTCCGGCTGATTGATATGGAGGAGGAACGGGAGCAGGAATAATAGAGTGCCCGTGTGAGCAAGCTCCCACCGCACTCCTGCATGGAGACGGGGCTTTCATAGTACGTAGCAGGAGGTATACGCTATTTTCTGCGGTCCGTAGTAATAGCCGATTCCATTACTTTTGCATAAATCGCTGACCACGATTCCAAACGCTTCCAGGGAGGAGATTCTTTTTTCCGGGAAGCGGCAGTTTCCCTCCGGACCGGCGCAGGTCTTACAGACGGTGCAGCAGCCGCAGCCAGCGGCAGAACCTGCGGACAAATCTTGCGCAGCTTTTCCGCCATTTCGTAGAAATGCTTTTTGTGAAGAGCCTCCGCCTTCTGCATTCCCTCAAAGTCCAGGCTGTCCTCTATATCGCCCACAGTCTGGACGATGATGCCTTCCCGGTGTCCCTCCAGCGCCCTCCGGCATTCCTCCAGTGTGCCGCAGGCGGGCGGACAGGCAAGATTCTTTCCGTACATGCCGCAGGTATTCGCGCCGCACATGTCCCGCACCTCCTGCCGCAGCTCAATCGTATCGCAGTTTAAATGCGCCGCATAGCTGAATCCAATCTCCAGCGCCATTTTTTCCCAGTCCTTATATTCCATAGAAATCCTCCTTTGCAAAACTCATTTCGTCCACATACACATCCATAAAATCCGCTTCGCACGCAAGCTCCAGAAAATCCGCGCGGGCAGCCATTTCACGGCTGCGGGCAAATTCCGCCTCAGACAGAACGGCAAGCCGCGCTCCCGCTCCGGCGGCATTCCCAACCGGAATGATGCGCTCCTTTAGAACCAGCGGCAGCAGCCCGATTGCGCAGGCGCTCTCCGGGGCAAGATAGTTTCCGAACGCCCCCGCCAGCAGAAGCGTGCGGATTTCCTCCGGTTTTACGCCCCGCCTCCGGCAGAGAAGCCGGATTCCGGCGGCGATTGCCGCCTTGGCAAGCTGCAGTTCACGGATATCCTTCTGTGTCAGGCTGACATTCTCCGAAAAGAAATACGGCTCCTTCATGTAACCGGTCTCGTCGATGAGCCCCAGCTCCAGAAGGCAGGCAGCTG
>CAJKKX010000109.1 GCA_905200565.1 uncultured Lachnospiraceae bacterium | reverse complement strand
TTTCATAAGGTATTCATTGGAAGATGATTCTATTAGGTACTTTATTTCAAAATTAAACTGTCTTGATGGAATCAGAATACAAATTAAAGGAAACAAAATTGAGCAGCTTTCCCAGCAGGAGTATAGTGGAAGACGTGTATATATTACCATTGAAGATGAGGAGGGGAATTCCATTGAAAGTAAGATTGACCTTGGCGTTCATGCCAATATGGAAATAGAGCAGGATACATATTGCTTCGATGTTTGTATGGACGAAGAGGGAGCAAGTCTACTGATTAATTCCTGTGAACAGATTTTTGCGGAGAAACTGAGGTCGTTATTACGCTTTGGTCCCCTTTCAACAAGATACAAAGATATATTTGATTTTTGTTATTTAAAAGACCATGTAAACATGTTAAGACTTTCAGAATGTATAAAGACCTATATTATTGATGAACCATCCATGAGAGAAAAGGATATGAAGGGGATACGGAAGAGAGTATCTGCTACATTTTCAAATCGGCGGTTTAGAAATAATTTAGAGCATGCCGGAGATAGAAACTGGTTACAAATTGATGTGGAAGCTGCATTTAAGATGATTCAGGATTTTTTGGAGACTGTTAGTTTGTAAAAAGGCATACATTTTCATGCATAATTTCCTGCAAACTGTCAATACTTGGAATACCTTGATTGACAGGAGGACACTATGCGGATAAAAAACCAGAAAAACAAATGGAGGCGTGCACTGGCTTTGCTGGCGGCTACGACGGCCTGTTCCCTGTTGTTCCCGCAGATGCTTTTTGGCGATTGTATCAGAGCGGTTGTGTCGGAAAAACAGGAAAATTGTCTGACGGAAGAAGAGTATGTCAGTCTTTTTCGATTAGATGAAAGCAAATACAAAATTGAGTGGAAATTCCTGCAAAATGATTGACGAATCCTGTGCGTAATGGTAAATTTAATATATATCATTACTGTCATGGGAAAAGCAATCTGACCCCATGATAGCGGCAAAGGGGTGATTTGAATGGCAGAAGCGAATATGAGTGTGGTAAGAAGAATGGTGCAGGACAGCAAGTATCTGGTTGTCATTACGGGGAGCGGCCTGCAGCGGGAATGCGACGGACACCAAAGCCTCAGGGATCAGGAGCGTGCGTACAATATTGAGGCGGAATATGGTTATTCTCCGGAAGAGATGTTCAGCAGCGCGTTTTACAATACCCGCACAGAGCCTTTCTACAATTTCTACAAAAAGGAGATCCTTTCGCAGGACCTGAAGCCGGGACCGGCTTATAAGGCGCTTGCGAAGCTGGAGCGAAAAGGAATTTTAAAGACGATCATCACAAGAGAAATTTACGGACTGAGCCGTGAGGCGGGCTGCAAAAATGTACTGGAGCTGCAAGGAAATGTGGGAAATAATCATTGTCCGCGCTGCGGCAGAACCTACTCGAAGCAATATCTGAAGGATGCCAAAAAGGTGCCGCTCTGCGAGGACTGTATGCTTCCGATCCGTCCGGGCATCCGCCTTTTTGGGGAAATGGTGGATAACAGCCAGATGACAAAGATGGCAAATGAAATTTCAAGAGAGGACGTGCTGCTGGTGCTTGGCGCACGTCTCGATCCGGAATTTTGCGATCACAATCTTTCTTATTATAAGGGCAATAAGGTTATTCTCCTGACGAACCGGGAAACCTACGGCGATGCAAATGCGGATTACGTGATTCACGGCAGCTTAAATGAGCTGGTACCGCAGCTTTTGTGAGAGGAAACAGGCGATACGCGGATTATACATAAGGTATTCTTTGATTTAGCAGGAATGCACCGGCAGCAGGCTGGTGCATTCCTTATAATGAGTGATGTTTAATTCGCATATTGTAATCGGCGGCAATCAGAGCGGCTTCATGTACTGAATCGCCTGGTCCCCCATATTGAACAGTAAATCGAGAATGGAGACATTGTGCTCAAATTCTCCGAAAAGCTGCGGATATTCCGGATAGTCGCTGTAATCCATCCAGGTCAGCTTAATTCCCGCGTCCCTAAAGCAATCTTCTGCAATGTAATCCTGCGCCGCCGGACCGGAGAGATATTCCGTGCCGCCGCTGTCCCTTACCAGACCGACCAGACGCTCCGTCTTGCCGTCCACGAGCTGATAATCGGACGACCAGGTGATTTTTGTGGCAATGCCGAGCATTCGGCAGATTTCCGTCAGAAACAGGTAGTTGATACGGCTTAAATATTCTTCATTGCGGCACTTTTCATAGATTTCCTGAATCTGCGGTCCATATTCCTTAAAGGCGGGAGCGTGTGCATAATTCAGCGTGATGGCGTGCCAGTGCTTGTCTATCCAGTCGTGACCGGAAACCTTTGTCTCGTTGATTTTCTGATAAAAATTTCCTTTGCTTTCCACCGGGATCGTGAGCCACTGCAGTCCGTTCGCTGTTTTGATCTTGTTGCGGTTGCGCCAGTCGCGGCGCGTGTACTGCATATCATCGTATAAAATAAATTCGTCCACCATGCGGATCATATCGAAATAACCCTTCCATGGAATATAATTTGACTGTAAAATAGCAACCTTCTTCACGAAAAAGACCTCCCTGAACCAAATAATCATGGAATGCTGCCTGTGCAGATCCGGTTAAAATTCGCATCGCGAATGGGATCTGCTCACGGCGTGAACAATGAGCATTATACCACAAAATCCCTATGCCGTACAATAGAAAGAGATTGAGATTTTAAGAGGGCAATGCTATAATTGTAGCTATCCGGTCATGCAAACCGCGGAACTCGTTCTGTGAAGGCAGACCGCTGCCGTCGGAAAGTGGAAGGTGACGAAAGCGGGAACAGGGGAAGCGGCGGCAGTGAAGCCGGATACAGGTTTATTAAGGGTGACATACGATGAAAAAAATTATGATTTTAGGGGCATCCTACTCGCTGATTCCGCTGATTCATGCGGCGCAGCGGCTTGGATGCTATACGATAGCGGCGAGCATTCCCGGGAATTATCCGGGCTTTACGGCTGCCGATGAGAGCTGTTACTGCGATATCACAAAGCCGGAAGAGGTGCTGCAGGCGGCAGAGCGGCTACAGGTGGATGGAATCGCTACCTGCTGTATGGATGTGGGGCTGCGCAGCCTTGGCTATGCGGCAACAAAGCTTGGTCTGCCGGGACCGTCCTGGGAGACGGTGCAGAAATGTACCGACAAATATAAAATGAAGCAGGCATTTATGCAGGCGGGCGTGCAGACGGCGGCGTTCTTTCAGATACATAATGAGGACGAGCTTAAGGATGCCTGCGACCGTCTTTCGTTTCCGGTGATCATCAAGGCGGTGGATCTGATGGGAAGCCGCGGAATTTTCCGCTGTGATACCAGGGAGGAAGTGTTTGCGCGCTATCCGCAGACGATGGCGGCTACCGAAAAGGATTACTGCATTCTGGAGGAATTTCTGATCGGCACCATGTTCGGCGTGGAGGCGATGATACAGCATGGAAAGCTTGCCTATTTCCTGCCGCTTGGGAATGTCCTGCATCAGGCGAATCCGCCGTTTCCGATCGGACATTACGTGCCGTGGACGGAAGGTCAGCCGTTTGAAGAAAAAATCCGGACGCAGATCGAGCGCGCGGTGCGTGCGCTTGGGGCGGACAACTGCCCGATGGATTTTGATATGATGCTGCGAGATGGGGAAATATATGTGATTGAGGCGACGGCGCGCGCGGGCGCCACCTGCATTGCCGAGCAGGTCGGCATTCACTTCGGGCTGGATTATTACGAGGCGATTGCACGGCTCTGCATCGGAGAGCCGGTGGCAGAGCTTTTTCAGAAGGAAAAAAGCGCGCGCGTTCCCAGCGAGGTGCGTCTTTTAGAGGCATCGAAGCAGGGCATTGTGCAGGAGATCATTCCCGGCACAAAGGTCGGAGGCAATCTGGTGGATCTGTCGTTCAACATATCGGCGGGCGATACGGTTCGGCGGATGGAGAACGGCAGGGACCGCATTGGGCAGGTGATCGTAAAGGGGAATACTCCGCAGACTTGCCGAAAATTTCTCGGCGAGGTGCTGGAAAGGATACAGGTAAAGGTGAGCGATGAGTAAGGACACAAAGAAAAAAACATCACTGTGGATTTATGTGATTTTGCATATCAGCCTGATGTTCAGCTCTATCAGCGGTCTGCTTTCCAAAAAGGCAGCCTATGCAGACTTTTTTTCGCCGGAGTGGTTCGCTTTTTATTTTGGGATGCTGCTGATCATGTTTCTCTATGCGATCGTATGGCAGCAAATTTTGCGGTATCTGCCGCTCTCGGTGGCTTATGCAAACAAGCCGGTCGGATTGGCGTGGGGCATGATCTGGGGCGCGCTTTTCTTTCAGGAGGAGATTACCTGGAACATGATTCTTGGCTCGTTGGTGATCTTTATTGGAATTTATTTGGTGGTGACGGCAGATGGATAACAGTGTATGGATGCATGTGGGGATCATGGTCTGCTCGGTATTTGTGGCGTCTGTGTCGCAGATTTTGCTGAAAATATCGGCAAATAAGACCTACCCGTCAAAAATAAAAGAATATCTGAACGGCTACGTCATTACCGGCTATGCGCTGCTTTTTTTGTCGACGATTCTGACGATGCTGGCGCTGAAAAAAATGCCGCTGTCGTGGCAGACGGTCATTGAATCCAGCGGATATTTTTTCGTGTTCGTAATGGGACATTTTATATTGAAGGAAAAAATCTCCAGGCGGAAAATCCTCGGGCTTCTGGTGATCTTCGCCGGGATTATTATATTTTTACTATGAGAAAAGAAGGCGTTGAGCCACATAAAGGTTTATTGTGATAAGAAGGAGGAAAAACGATGCTCCTGTCGATTGTAATTCCGTGCTATAATTCGGCGCATACCATCGGGAAGGTGGTGGAGACGAGCATGGAAGTGATTGAAAAAATAGAAGGTCTGGAGTGTGAATTTGTGCTTGTGAATGATTTCTCACGCGATGAAACCTGCCGGGCAATCTGGGAACTTGCAAAAAAATATCCGAATGTAAAGGGCATTTCGCTTGCGAAAAACTTCGGTCAGCACAACGCGATTATGGCGGGGCTTCACGCTGCCGAGGGCGATTACGTCATGGGGATGGACGATGATATGCAGACGCATCCGTCGCAGATCCCGGCGTTCATTGAGAAAATGAATGAAGGCTATGATCTGGTGTTCGGCATCTTTAAGAAGCGCAAGTTCGGCTTTATGAAGAACCTCACAAGCCGGATCGCCTCCTTTATTATGTGGCATATGGTGGAGCGCCCGAAGGGGCTGGAGGCGAGCAATTACTGGTGCTGCCGCAAATATGTGCGCGACGAGCTGATTCAGTATGACGGCTACAATCTGTACCTCCAGATCCTCTTTTACCGCACGACCGGAAATATCGCCAATATTGAGATCGAGCATTTTGCGCGGGAGGAAGGGCAGTCAAACTACAATTTCCGCAAGTCTTTTAAGCTGTTCATGTCATTTATGAACTACACCGTTATCCCGCTGCGGATCGCCACAATTACTGGTACGCTCTTTTCGCTTGCGGGCTTCATCGGAGCGATCGTCGTGTTTGTGCGCAAGATTCTTGATCCGACCATCACGGTCGGCTGGTCGTCGACGATGTGCGTCATGATGATCCTGTTTGGATTTGCGTTCCTGATGCTGGGGATCATCGGGGAGTATATCGGAAAGCTGATACTGAATATCAATAAAACGCCGCAGTATGTGGTGCGGGAAACGATTAATGTGGAAAAAGAAAAACCTACCGAACAGGACCGCTGCCGGGCAGATGAAGTATAAACTGCCCGGCGGCAGTTTTTTTATATATTTTTTTGCAAGGTTTTCCGGAATCCGGTGTATAAGTATATGAGAGTGCAAAGGAAGCTGCGGCGGAAGGGAGGAAACGGATGGACGAGGATATTCTGGAGCTGCTTCTCCGAAAAGACCAGCAGGGCGTCGAGCTGATCGCGTAGCGCTATGAGAAGCTGATCCGCTATATTGCCGTGACGATCCTGCGCAGCAGGGAGACGGTTGTGGAGGAGTGTATTAACGATGTTTACTTAAAGCTCTGGAACCATGCGGCGAATTATGATTATCAGAAGGCTTCATTCAAAACGTACCTGAAGGCGGTCACGCGCAACACGGCGCTGAATCATCTGCGAAAGCTGCGCAGGCTGGAGGAGCTGGAAGGAATGGATGAGTCGGATACTCTGCAGTCTGAGTACATAGATCACAGCCAGGGACCGGAGCAGAAAATAATTATGCGCGAGGAAGTGGACGCGCTGCGCCGGGTTCTTGCGGGAATGAAGCAGAAGGATAAGGAAATGGTGCTGCGCCGTTTCTACTATCTTCAGAGCACCCGGCAGATCGCCCAGGCGATGGGGATGTCGGAGAATGCGGTGGACAGCAGACTGTCCAGATTAAAGAAAAAAATCCGGAAGCGTTATGAAAAGGAGGTGGCGGGATGAGCTTGTGGAGTCAGGCACGTCTGATAGATATTATGAGCCAGATAGATATGGAGCTTGCGGCGGAGGAAATCCCGGAGGGGGATCTTGAAAAGGTGGAATTTCCAGCGGAACACAAAAATAGCTGGAATAAACGGAAAACAGTGATCGTATCCGGGGTTGCCGCTTCCGTTGCACTGACCGCAGTGGCAGTGTTTGTATGCAGAAAGCATGATTTATTCAGGCACGCGGCATAAAAAAGCGTGCAGATAAGGAGAGGAAAATGTTAGAAAAATTAATTTCAATCGTAGCAGAGCAGTTAAATGTGGAGGAAGAAGAGGTAAGACCTGAAACGGATTTTCGAAAAGACCTCGGAGCGGATTCTCTGGACCTTTTTGAACTGGTGTCCGCGCTTGAGGAAGAATACGACGTGGAGATACCGTCTGAGGAGCTGGAAAAGCTGAACACGGTACAGGCAGTTGTGGATTATCTGGAGGAAAAGGGGAGCTGGAAATGAGAAAGACGGCAATCACGGAATTGCTTGGTATACAGTATCCAATTCTCCAGGGCGGCATGGCATGGGTAGCGGAAAGCACCCTTGCGGCCGCCGTTTCTAATGCAGAGGGTCTTGGGATTCTTGCGGCGGCGAATGCGCCGTATGAATATGTGAAGGAGCAGATTAAGAAGGTAAAGGAGCAGACGGATAAACCGTTCGGGTTAAATATTATGCTGCTCAGCCCCTATGCGGAAGATATTGCGCATCTTGCTGTACAGGAGCGGGTTCCGGTGGTGACTACAGGAGCGGGTAATCCGGGACCGTACATGGCGATATGGAAGGATGCGGGCATTCGCGTGATCCCGGTAGTTGCATCGGTGGCGATGGCGAAGATGATGCAGCGCAGCGGTGCGGACGCCGTGATCGCGGAGGGCTGCGAGTCTGGCGGTCATGTCGGCGAGACGACTACTATGGCGCTGGTGCCGCAGGTGGCGGATGCTGTGGAGATTCCGGTGATCGCA
>CAJKKX010000108.1 GCA_905200565.1 uncultured Lachnospiraceae bacterium | reverse complement strand
CTTCCCATTCTATTTTATGTGTCGTCGGAATGCCGGTGCAGGCCGATAATCAGTTGTTCAATGCGGCAATAGTCTTCCAACATGGGAAAATATTAGGGGTTGTTCCTAAATCATATTTGCCTAATTATAAAGAATTTTATGAACTGCGCCATTTTGAACCGGGGCGGCGTACGGTGGAATGGGTCGATTATAAAGGATATCCGGTTCCCTTCGGTATGAATCAGCTTTTTGTATGCAGGGATCTGGAGGGGTTGTGCGTTTCGGCGGAGATCTGTGAGGACCTTTGGGTGCCGGAGCCTCCGAGCATCCGTCATGCGCTGGCAGGAGCCACGGTGATCGTCAATCTGTCTGCCAGTGATGAGATCACAGGAAAAGACCAGTACCGGAAAGCGTTGGTGACGGGGCAGTCGGCGCGGCTGGTCTGCGGCTATGTCTATGCCAGCGCCGGGGAAGGAGAATCCTCCACTGATCTGGTCTTTGGGGGGCACAGTCTGATTGCTGAGAATGGAACGCTGTTGAAGCAGTCGAAGCGTTTTGCCAACGAAACGGTCTTTGGGGATATTGATGTGAAAAAGCTGCGTGCGGAGCGCAGGAGGATGACGACCTTCGCCTGCGGGGAGCAGGAGGGATATGAAAAAGTCCCGTTCCGCCTGAAAAGGGAGGAGACGAAGATCACCCGTTTTATTGACCCGGCGCCCTTTGTCCCAAGTGGAAAGAAGGACAGGGACCGCCGCTGCGAGGAGATCCTGTCCATCCAGGCCATGGGGCTGAAAAAGCGTCTGGAGCATACAGGATGCAAGAGCGCCGTGGTGGGAATCTCCGGCGGCCTGGATTCTACGCTGGCTCTGCTGGTGACGGCGAAGGCGTTTGATCTTCTGGAACTTCCGAGAACGTGCATTACGGCAGTAACGATGCCATGCTTCGGAACGACGGACCGCACGTATACGAACGCCTGTGAGCTGACGCACACGCTGGGAGCGACGCTTAGGGAAGTGGATATCCGGGAGGCGGTGAACATTCATTTCCGTGACATCGGCCATGACCCGGATAAGCATGACGTGACGTATGAAAACGGGCAGGCGAGAGAACGCACCCAGATTTTGATGGATATTGCGAATCAGACGGGAGGAATGGTTATTGGAACCGGGGACATGTCAGAGCTTGCGCTTGGATGGGCTACCTATAATGGAGATCATATGTCCATGTATGGAGTCAATGCTTCCGTTCCAAAGACGCTGGTGCGTCATCTGGTACGCTATTATGCAGAAACCAGCCAGAACGAAAAGCTGTCAGAAATTCTTCTGGATGTGTTGGATACTCCCGTAAGCCCGGAACTGCTTCCACCGAAAGACGGAAAGATTTCTCAGAAAACGGAGGATTTGGTGGGGCCGTATGAGCTTCATGATTTCTTTCTGTATTATGTACTGCGCTTTGGATTTGCACCGCATAAGATATTCCGGATGGCGAAGATTGCTTTTGCAGGGATATATGACAGAGAAACCATTTTAAAATGGCTGAAAAAGTTCTATTGGCGGTTTTTCTCACAGCAGTTTAAAAGATCGTGTCTGCCGGACGGGCCGAAAGTGGGGACTGTGGCGGTTTCGCCCAGAGGGGATCTCCGTATGCCGAGCGACGCGTGCGTAAGGCTCTGGCAGGAGGACCTGAACAGATTAGGGTAAAGATGGAGGAGAAAGGCATATGAATATCAATCCGATGAAATTGATGCAGATGAAAAATGCCTGGAATGGATTTACGGGAAGACATCCCAAACTCCCGAAATTTTTCGAGGCAGTTTCGCAGAAAGCGCTGAGAGAAGGCACGGTGATGGAAATCAGCGTGACGACGCCGGAAGGAGAGACACTCGCCTCCAATATCCGGCTTACGGAAGAAGATATGGCGCTGATCCGGGAATTAAAAGAAATGATGTAAAAGCCTTGCATACGGACATTTCAAAGCAGGTGTTATGCCGCAGTCGGCAGACCCGCTTTGAAATGTCAGGAGCACGGCCTGCGGTCAGTCTGAAGGCGCTTTTTTCCGGGCGGTTTCCAGAGCGGATTCCACGGCCTCTAAGAGGACCTGGGAAGTATAACGGCTGTCCTCGGAATATGTAATGCCTTCCGTTGACTGTTTTTCACAGATTTGCCCGGCGATCTCATCCAGGGCAGGCTGTACGAGAGGATACATAGTCGTCACGGTATCGCTCAGATTTACCAGACGTATAGAATTGATGTGGTCGCTGTCCACAGTCACCTCCACGTCCAGGGCATTGTTGTTCAGAGTAACCGGAGTTGTATAGACGCCGGGCGTATATTTTGCCTGAGAAACGGAAGAACTGTCCTTACCCTCAGAAGGAAGGGCGCCTGGAGCGGAGGTGGATTTGGGGCGGAACATCACGATCAGCAGTATTACCAGAACGATTCCCAGCGCAAGGAAAATTCCGGTATAAATCAGCTCCCTCATACGAAATACCATAATTTTAGTTTTTGAACCCATCAGCAGTCCTCCTGACAATTTATTTTGTATCATTCTATTTACAAAGGCCGGAAGATATGCAGGAAAAACAGGGAAACAGATGAAGTTTATGATTGACGCTTTTTAGGTGATTGTTTATAATAGAATTTATCATTACTTTTTGTAAGAGGGAGGGCTTTCTTTGGTAAAAAAGGCAGGGAAAATAGTTCTGGGAATTTTTGCGGTTCTTGTGGCGGCGGTGGCTGCATATGTCATTTATATGCAGGTTCAGTATGACCGGATTGAAGATTTTACGGAGCTTGCCACGCAGAATCCAAAGCAGGAGCGCATAAAGGAAGGGGAAACTTACCGGATTATGACTTATAACATCGGATTTGGGGCATACTCCTATGACTACTCCTTTTTTATGGACGCCGGAGAGATGAAAAATGGCACGAAAACTGCGGGAAAACATGCGAGGGCGAGGTCGAAGGAGGAAGAGCTTGCCAATACGGAAGGAAGCGTAAAGCTTTTGAAGGAGCAGGGGACGGATTTTATCTTTACGCAGGAAGTAGATGAAAAGGCGACGAGAAGCTACCAGGTGAACCAGAGAGAGATTCTGGAAAAGGAATTTCCGGATTACGGAACGGTGTTTGCCAATAATTTTCACAGCGCTTATCTGCTCTATCCGTTCTATGAACCGCATGGGTCTGTGCAGGCGGGGATGATGACCTTCAGCAAATATCAGATTCTTGGAAATATGAGAAGGCAGTTTCCGGTAAGCGATGCTTTTTTTACAAAATTTACCGATCTGGACAGGTGTTTTCTGGTGAGCAGGCTTCCGGTGGAAGGCGGAAAAGAGCTGGTTCTGATTCAGGTACATCTGAGCGCTTATGATGAAGGAGGAACCATTCGGGCAAAGCAGTTGGAAAGGCTGAATGAAGTGCTGACAGAGGAGCGGGATCAGGGGCATTATGTGATCGTGGGAGGGGATTTCAACCACGACATTGCCGATTCGATTGATACGTTTCCATCGGAGCAGAAAATTCCGGAATGGGTCTATCAGCTTTCGGACGACAGTCTGGCAGAGGGGTATCATTTCGTGAGGGCGGAAAATGCACTTGAGGTTCCGACTTGCAGGGGAGCGGATATTTCCTATGAAAAAGGCGTGACGTACACGGTAATCGTGGACGGGTTTCTGATTTCAGACAATATAAAGGCGTCGGCGGAAAATCTGGACGCCGGATTTACTTATTCGGATCATAATCCGGTTGTTATGGAGTTTGTGTTGGGAACGGATGAGGTTTCCAACCCTGAATAGAATGTTCAAAGGAGAAAAGGGGAATGGCGAAAAGAGAAATGGACGATGAGCTGTTACGCAGAGACAGTGAATTAAAGAGACGAAGAGAACAGAGAAAAAAGAAACGTCAGCGGGAGATGCTTTTAAAAGCAGCCGGCTGCGTGGCGGTATTGGCGGTGATCGTGGGGATTACCAGATTCACGACGAACGCGCTGGGGGTAAAGGAAGAGAAAACGGATAAAAAGACACAGACAGAGAGTGCGGCTGTGGTGCAGACAGAGACGGAAAATAAAAATGTGAAAATACTGGAGGAAGCGCGGCTACTGGCAGCGGGGTATGACTATGACGCCGCCATTGAGAAAATAAAATCAGCAGGCGGCTATGAGCAGGATACGAAGATGACGGCGGCAATCAGCGAATACACGTCCGCAAAGGCAGCCTGCGTAGCCGTGGATGTGGACACGGTGCCGCACATTTTCTATCACTCGCTGATGAATGAACCGCAGGTTGCCCTGAATGCTTCTGTGATGGGGCAGCAGGGAGCGGACGGCATGAATGCCTGGATGACCACCGTAGATGAATTCGATAAGATCGTGCAGAAGATGTATGATAATGGATACGTATTCGTGCGTCTGCGTGATCTGGTGGTAGAAACGAAGGATGCAAATGGAAATGTGAGTTTTACAAGAAACGAAAATCTCATGCTTCCGGCTGGCAAAAAACCGGTGGTACTCTCGGTGGATGATCTGAGCTATTATCATTCTTATGAGAAGGCCAGTTATCCTGATAAGCTGGTACTGGATAAGAACGGGGATGTGAAGTGCCATTATATAAAATCGGACGGAACCGAGGAGGTAGGCGATTTCGATGTGGTTCCCAGACTGAATTCCTTTTTGGAGAAGCATCCGGACGGCGCTTACCGGGGAGCCAGGGGAATGATCGCCCTGACAGGATATGACGGGGTTTTTGGGTATCGCACGGACGTAGCCTATCAGACGAAAGAAAATCTGTCAGAGGATCAGAGGGTCTGGCTGGACGCGCACCCTGGCTTTAACTGGGAACAGGAAGTGGCAGAGGCCGCGAAGATCGCAGAAGCTATCAAAGCGTCGGGATGGGAATTTGCCAGTCATACATGGGGGCATCTCAGCGTGACAGGAAAAACCGTAGAGGAATTAAAAACGGATAATGAAAAGTGGGTAAACACGGTACAGAATAACGTGGGACCTGTGGATACGATTATTTTTGCACATGGAAACGATATTGGAGACTGGCATGACTACAGTTCTGACAATGAGAAGTTTACTTACTATAAAGGAGCCGGGTACAATTTCTTCTGCAACGTGGATGGGTCCGTACCGTACTGGGTGCAGATTCGTGAAAACTATGTGCGACAGGGACGCATTAACCTGGACGGTTATATGCTGTACCGGGCAAGCCAGGGGGCTACGGATGTAATAAACGATATGTTTGACGCCAAAGAAGTATTTGATCAGAGCCGGCCGACGCCGGTAGTGGCGAACGGAGAATCGTAGGAGGGGTTCGCCTATTCTGGCATGGCGGCGGCTCTTTTGGCGCTTTAAAGCTTAAGACTGCTAAGATAACTGTTATGGTATAAGTGGGAAAAGGTGACGTCCCCTCCCAGCCATGCGGGCGGAACGAATGCTTCCGCTTCCTCTTTGGAGGAAAATTCCACTTCGGCCAGGCGAAGCGGCGCCAGCGCATCTTGAAAAATATCAAGTTCCGCCGTCAGCTTTTCGGTGAGCGGAATCAGGTACCTTTTTTTGGAAATCAGATTTCCATCAACTTTTTCTTTCAAGTGGTAGTAGGCTTCCGCTGTCAGGGGAAGATTATATTCCTCCCGTACCATCATTCCTTTTGATTTGTACGTAAGATAATATTCCTCATCCTGTTTTCGGATACGCACCACGGGGGCTGTGCAGAGATAGCCCTGCTCAATGAGATGAAACGGGTACTGCTCCAGATTTTCCGGTAATTCTGTGATTAAAAATTTTCTTTCAATTTCCATAAGAACCTCCTTTTCTACCAGCCATTCTACTATACAGAAGGGAAAAAGAACAGGAGGTTTTTAAATTTGCCGTGAAACGATACTGAAAATGCGGTATAATAAAGGAAAAGAACAGGAAAGGACG
This sequence comes from uncultured Lachnospiraceae bacterium, assembly GCA_905200565.1. The sequence continues at coordinate 1,549 of CAJKKX010000108.1, read as the reverse complement.
ATGGAGATGAAACAGGTATGTGTATTTTTTGCGGAAGGATTTGAGGAGATTGAGGCGCTGACAGTCGTAGACTTACTGCGCAGGGCGGATGTGCCTGTAAAAATGGCAGGGATTGCCGGAAAAAAGGACGTGACGGGAAGTCATGGTATCCGGGTGGGGATGGACGCCGGAATAGATGAAATCGCACTGGAGGATGTGGAAATGCTGGTTCTTCCGGGTGGAATGCCGGGCACGAAGTATCTGGGGGCGTGCGAAGAGCTGGTTTCTTTACTTAAGCGCGCGGATGAGCGGAAAATCAGAATTGGAGCGATCTGTGCCGCGCCGAGCGTCCTGGGAGACCTGGGGCTTTTAAAGGGGAAAAAGGCGGTATGCTATCCGGGATTTGAAGAACGCCTGACAGGAGCGGACGTGCTTACAGTTCCGGCAGTGACAGACGGCCATATTACCACCAGCAGAGGACTTGGGACGGCGGTACCGTTTGCGCTGGAAATTATCGCGAACCTGAAAGGAAAAGAAGAAGCAAAGCGGATTGCGGAGTCTGTGATCTACACAGGAGCGCTGGTATAGAGCGAAAGAAATCCTGAAAATAAAGGTTGAAATGCAAAATCTTTTGTGGTAGAATCTTAACAATTTGAGTATTGACTTAAAAGAATACCCGTCAAAGAAGAGGGGTAGGCTCTCGGCTTTTGGCAGAGATGCCTGCCCTTTTTATGCAATCATCCGTAAAAGGCAGATCTTTTACAAAACACGAAAGGACAGGTGGCAAATGAAAGCGTTTCTGATACTAGAAGACGGTACGGTATTTACTGGCGTCAGTATTGGCTCCAGAAGAGAAATCATCAGTGAGATTGTTTTTAATACTTCAATGACAGGCTACCTAGAGGTACTTACAGATCCTTCTTATGCGGGTCAGGCTGTTGTAATGACTTATCCGCTGATCGGTAATTATGGAATCTGTTATGAGGATATGGAGTCAAAGCGTCCGTGGCCGGATGGCTATATTGTACGTGAGTTGTCCCGTATGCCAAGCAACTTCAGAAGTCAGGGAACTATTCAGGAGTTTCTTGAGAAAAATGAAATTCCAGGAATCTGTGGAATTGATACTAGAGCATTGACACAGCTTTTGCGTGAGAAGGGAACCATGAATGGTATGATTACACGCAGAGAGGATTTTGACTTGGAGGAGATCCTTCCAAAGCTTAAGGCATATTCCCCGACTGGCGTAGTAATGGCAACTACATGTAAAGAAAGAGAAGTATTGCCGGGAGATGGCTACAAGGTAGCACTTCTTGATCTTGGTGCAAAGAAAAATATTGGCGACTCACTGCATAAGAGAGGTTGTGAAGTTACCATTTATCCTGCTGACACAAAAGCAGAGGATATTCTTGCAGCAAATCCTGATGGCATTATGCTTTCAAACGGTCCTGGAGACCCGAAGGAGTGTACAGAGATCATTAAGGAGATCAAAAAGCTGTATGATTCTAACGTTCCGATTTTTGCAATTTGTCTTGGCCATCAGCTGATGGCACTGGCAAATGGTCTTGATACA
>CAJKKX010000107.1 GCA_905200565.1 uncultured Lachnospiraceae bacterium | reverse complement strand
AAGTATTTACCGATAAAAAGACCTATAAGGCAAAGGTCAGAGGAGACGGAACCTTTTCGGTAAAAATAAAAAGTCAGAAACCAGGAACTTCGATTGACGTTATGGTGACTACGAAGGATGGCAATTATAATTACAAATCACTCAAAATAAAACAGGGCAAAAGCTCCGTGACCATCCGGGGGACTCTTTATTCCAGCAAAAGCTCTGTGCAGGTAACGCTTGGCAGCGCCCGGAAAGGAGATAAACTCCGGCTGAAGGTCGGCTCCAAAACCTATACGAAAAAAATAAAATCCGGCAAAAAGAGACAGACCATCACGTTCCCTCTGTCCCCGAAAGCCGCTGCCGGCAGCACAGTAAAGACTGTCCTTTACGACAAATTTGGCAAGAAGAAAGGCTCTGACGAACGCCGGGTTTATATCGGCAACACGATTTATACCGGCATGTCAGCCAATGACGCTCTGCTCACGACCTGGGGACGCCCGGTCAGAAGAAATGACTGGGGGAATGGATATTTACAGTGGGTATTCGTAAGCGGCCGCACCACGCTCTATGTATATATCCAAAACGGCAGAGTCGTCTCCCTTCAAAAATATAACTATTAATTCTTATGGCGCAAGGTAATCTGCCGCCCATAACCTCCTGAGACTTTTAGGATAATCAAAAGGTCTGCCGCACCAGAGATTTTTCACTCCTCTGTGCAGCAGACCTTTCTATTTCCACTCATATTTTGTCAGACGTCCCTCCAGGTTCATATCTGCGAACTGATTCTGCCGCAGCGCTTCATACAAAACGACTGCCACGGAATTTGAGAGATTCAGGGAACGGATCGCCCCGATCATGGGAATGCGGATCGCCGTCTCCTGATTCTCCACCAGAATCTCCTCCGGGATGCCTGCGCTCTCCTTCCCAAACATGATATAGCAGTCCGGTTCATACGATACGTCCGTATAGAGCTGCGGCCCTTTGGTCGTCGCCATGTAAATCTTTGCCCCCGGATTTTTCTCCAGAAAATCCTCATAATCTATGTAGGTCGTCACGTCTAAATCCTTCCAGTAATCCATCCCGGCACGTTTTAAAGACTTCTCATCCAGGCGGAACCCCAGTGGTTCAATCAGATGAAGCCTGCTGCCCGTCGCCACGCAGGTTCGGCCGATATTCCCCGTATTCGCCGGAATCTCCGGCTCGAAAAGCACGATGTTCATTGCCATATCAGTTCTTTCCCTTCAGCCTCTTTACAAATTTCTCCAGTCTGCCAAGCGCGATCTTCAGATCTTCCAGAGAATACGCATAGGAAATCCTCAGATATCCTTCCCCGCAGTCTCCGAATGCGCTTCCCGGAACGACCGCCACCCGCTCCTCCTGCAAAAGCTTCTGGGCAAACTCCTCGGAAGTCATACCGAACTCCTTAATACACGGAAATACATAAAACGCCCCAAAAGGCTCAAAACAGGTCAGCCCCATTTCCTGAAAAGCGTGCATCAGGAAACGACGGCGGCCATTGTACGCTGCCCGCATCTCCTGTACCTCTTCATCCCCGTTCCTTAAAGCCTCGACTGCCGCATACTGACTGGTAGTCGGCGCACACATGATAGCAAACTGATGAACCTTCGTCATCTGTTTGATGATCTCCGCCGGCGCACAGGCATAGCCCAGACGCCATCCGGTCATGGCATATGCTTTGGAAAACCCGTTCATAGTGATCGTCCGCTCCTTCATTCCCGGCAGGCTTGCGATGGAGACATGATCCACACCATAGGTAAGTTCTGCATAAATTTCATCTGAAAGTACAAAAATGTCCTTTTCCATAATCACCTCGGCAATCGCCTCCAGATCCTCCCGGCGCATGACGGCGCCAGTAGGATTGTTTGGAAACGGCAATACCAGAATTTTCGTCCTGTCGGTAATCGCCTCTAGAAGTTCCTCCTTTGTCAGCCGGAACTGATTTTCCTCTTTTAGCTCGATAATCTTCGGCACGCCTCCCGCCAGCACCGCACAGGGCAGATAGGACACGAAAGAAGGCTGCGGAATCAGCACCTCGTCGCCGGGATTCAGCATTACGCGCATGGCCAGATCGATTGCCTCACTGCCGCCGACCGTAACCAGCGTTTCCCTGTCCGGGTCGTACTCAATGTTGCAGCGTCTTTTTAAATAATTACAGATCTCCGTACGAAGCTCTTTTAAGCCGGAATTTGATGTATAAAAGGTGCGTCCTTTTTCCAGACTGTAAATGCCCTCGTCACGGATATGCCACGGGGTATCAAAATCGGGTTCCCCCACACCCAGAGAAACCACGTCGTCCATCTCGCTTGCAATGTCAAAAAATTTCCGGATACCGGAAGGCTGTATGTCAATTACTTTCTCTGCGATTGGATTTCTCATGGCGTCATCAGCATCCTTTCATCCTTATTCTTTTTTGCAAAAATCGTCCCGTGATCTTTGTATTTTTTCAAAATAAAATGCGTGGCGGTAGAAAGCACGGCCTCCAGTGTGGACAGCTTATCCGACACAAAGCTTGACACCTCCCGCAGCGTTTTCCCTTCCAGAATCACCATCAGGTCATAACCGCCGGAAATCAGGTAGACAGACTTCACTTCCGGATAATTGTAGATGCGCTCCGCAATGGAATCAAACCCCTGTCCCCTCTGAGGCGTCACACGCACCTCAATCAGCGCCGTCACCTTCTCTGTTCCTGTTTTATCCCAGTCAATCATGGTGTGGTAGCCGCAGATCACCTGCTCCTGCTCCATTTTGCTGATTTCGTTTGCCACCGTCACTTCGTCCGACCCCAGGAGAATTGCCAGCTCCTGCAAGTTCACACGGCTGTTTTTTTCAATAAATGTTAAAATCTGATCTCTCATCTTTTTCACCCTTTCCGGTTACTTTCCTTTTATACATCTCATCTTTCTGCGGCCGGTCCAGAAATCTCTTATTTCCTTCATTCCACAGAATCCTGTCATTTCCTTTCGTCAGCCTGCCGATCACCACCGTCGGGATTCCCTCCCTCGTCAGTGCTTCCGCCAGAGCCGTCCCCTCTTTTGCCGCCGCTAAAAGACTGCCGCCCGAAAGAACATTATATGGGTTGATATCAAAATATTCGCAGATTTCTATCGTCTCCTGCCTCACTGGTATCTTCCTTAAGTCCACTTCGAGTCCTGACGCCATCTGTTCCGCCATCTTCCAGAGAGCGGTAAAGATTCCGCCCTCTCCAAGCGGAAGCACATGGTCTGACCCGAAGCGGTCCAACGCCCGCGCGTCCTCCCGGACGTTCATCTCACGTTCCAAATTTTCTGCCGCATACAGAAACGCCGCCGGAAAACGCCGCAGCAGTTCTTCCTTCTTCTCCTGTACCAGCATCGCAGTCGCTTCCATAGCAATCCATTTCGTCATCACCAGTTCCATATCCACACACTCTCCCAGAAGCTTTCTACATATCCACAGTCGGAATATCCGCCGGCGGATCATCGGTCGGCAGATCATCCGGCTCCGGGGGATCAATCCTTTCATCCGTGGCGGGCGTCTCCGACTGTGCGGGCGTCTCAGGCTGCGGATCTTTCTTCTTTGTCTCCGACTGCTCCTGTGTCTCTTCGCCGGATTCCGTTTCCTCCTGTTTATCTCCGCCGCCCGTGCCGCCTGCGATAATACTCTGAACCGCCGCCAGATCATTGTTGGCAATCGCCGTCTGAAGCTGCGCCACCACGTTCGGGTCGGAAGAACTGATTCCCACCTCGTAAGAGACAGGTACCGCCTGATAATAGCTGCTGTTCACCTGTGTTTCTGTCGTTTCTCCATTCTCCGTCACGATCTTCCAGAGCTGCGCCTCCATCCCCGTGTGGCTGCCCTGTATCTGGCTGAGATAACCGACGTTGGCATCCGCTTTTGCATAGAGCTTCACGCCATCCGGCTCCGTCGTCTTTATCGTTCTGCTGACATACTCCACGACCCGGTCCTCCGGACGGTATTCTTTTCCGTAAATCGTAAAGGTCAGCTCCCCGCCATATCCATGCCCTTCTATATAAATCGGATAGTCTGTATTATTTGCGAACTGAAAATCCATCAGCCCCTCCGCAATCGCGGCATCCTTCGAAGGATCTACGTAAGTAACGATCATCGTGTGGTTGTGCCGTTCAAGCACCTCCAGTTCCGATTTCAGGACTGCGTTGTACAGGGTGGTGGAAACCTGGCAGATGCCTCCTCCATAGCTGTCCACGACCTTACCGCTCTCATAAGAGGGCGCCAGCTCATATCCGTTTTCCGCCGTAAACGGCTCCACAGCCGCCGTCACCGAAAAAGAATCTCCCGGATAGAGCAGCGCTCCGTTTATTTTGGCCGCTCCTGTTTCTACGTTTGTATTTCTCTCATAAGTAGAGCCATAATACGTCGTAGCCGTGCCCAGCACATCCTTCACCTGCGCCAGCTCTTCCTCCGTGCCCTTCGGCTTCTCCTCCTCTGCGACGAGCTGCACTTCGCCGCCGTCACCCTTCCAGGATTTCTCCATATATTCATAAACTTTTTTCGCAGACTTATTGACATTCAGCACGACTCCCGTCACGCCCGGAACGATGACAAACTCGCCGTTTTCATCCTTTGACAGACTGCCCGGCACAGCCTCGCAGTCCAGCTCTTTTTTCTGGTCCTGAAGAAAACTCTTGATTTCCCCCTGGTCTGCCTTGTACTGAATCTCATATGTTTTTTTGTGGTTCTCCAAATCCTTGTTGTCTTTATATCGTTTCACGATATTTCCGGACTTTCCAAGCCCCAGCGCCTCGTCAATGACTTCTGTGTTTGCCCAGCTCATTCCCAGATCCTTTGCACTGGCCTCCACCTTACTGCTCCCTACGGTAAGGGTTACTTTGTCATCCAGCTTTGCAGACGCTTCCTTCTGCGCCGCGGACGCCGCCTCGTCCGCTGTCATTCCGGATACCTCCGTGTTTCCGATAAACACGCCCTTGTTAATGGTTTCCTCTGCTTCCGCCGCGCGCACCTTCCCCCCTGAAAGTGCCAGTGAAAGCGACAGCACACCCGCTGCCAGAAATACCCGCTGTAATGTCTCTTTTTTCATTTTACCCCTCTTTTCTAAAACTGTTTTACATTAACCACGCCAGTACGGACGGCACCACCATTGCGATAACGATCAGAACAATAATAACGGATGCAATGGTACGCTTTGTCTTGCTGTCATTAAAATTCATCATACGATTTCACCTCTTTATCCTTCCATAATTCAATATGATAGAATCAATCATCCTGGACGCCTCACTCTTTGTCAGCGTCTCAACGGAGACGTCCAGCTCTATTCTATGATATTTTATCAAATCCTTCAAGTAAACTTTTTGTGATTTTGTAAGCGGCGTATCTTTTTTTATCGGATAATACAGGGGCGCCGGATCAAAAGCAGCCGGAGACGCCGAATAAAACTCATTTCTCAGACAATCATAAAGTCTGCTCGCCGCCACCGCGTCATCGTATGCCCTGTGACAGTGTACCCTCTCAATCTGATAGTGGCGGCACAGGGATTCCAGGCTCTTCTTTTTCGGCTCCTCCAAAAACTTTCTCGCAATCTTACAGGTGTCGACGGCGCTTTTTTCAAATTCCTTTCCCTGATTCACAGCCGCCTTTTTCATAAAACTGTAATCAAAAAGAATATTATGCCCCAGCAGCGGAAAATCCCCGCAAAAATCAAAAAAATCCGATACCGCTGCTTTCAGCGAAGGAGCGCCTGCCGTCATTTCATTTGTGATTCCGGTAAGATTGGTGATAAATTCAGAAATCTGTATGTGATGATTTACAAAAGTCTGGTAAGATTCCAGGATTTCCCCGTCTCTTACTCTTGCCGCTCCGATTTCCAGTATTTTGTCCTTTTTCGGGTCAAGACCTGTCGTTTCCAGGTCAAGCGCTATGTATTCAAATGGCATTTTCTTGTACCCCCCTTCCATATCACCAGCTTCGCATTTCCCGTCAGCGGATCACGGTTTCGGTAATCAAATACCACATAGCAGGGCAAGTCTGCCCCTGTCTTTAACACATCATGGAAAAAGACCTCCCCATGCGTCATATTCATGATCTGCTTTGAAGTATATCCCGCATAGTTTTTCAGGCTCTGCGGGTTTTCGGCCTCCCTGATATAAAAGTCCCTGAAATCCGCTTTATATAAAGAAAGATCTCCCGCCCATGCCGGACGGCTCTTGCTGTTTTCTCTCAAATACAAATCCAGGAGCAGCAGCTCGTCATACAGCCCTCTTTGTTCTTTGTCCACTTCTTCTGTAAAAGAGCGAAGGATTTCCAGCCGTCCCATCCGGGAGTGGCTTCTTCCGTTCAGTCCCTCCTTTTCATAGTCCCCTGCCAGCGCCTCGTACATGGCGAAAGGATGTGGAAAGGATTGCTCCAGATGCCGGATCGTATTTTCAAACTGTCCGCTGTTGTAGTAGACTTCTACCATCTCCTCGACTGCCTTCAGCTTTCTGATTTCCTCATAAGAAATCCAGCGGGTGCAGAGCACTTCATAGGGCGGCTCCTGCCGGTAGACAATTCCATAGTCCTTTGCTTTTCTGTGCATCTTAGAACCCTTAAGCACTTTCAGAAATCCAAGCTGAAGCTGCTGCGGACGCATCCCGTATACTTCATTGAAAGAATTTACAAAGCTCTCATAATCTTCATAAGGAAGCCCGGCAATCAGATCGAGATGCTGATGTACATTCTTTCCCGCCTGAATCTGCGCTACAGTCTGTTTCAGGCGGGAGAGACTCATCACACGGTCAATTTCATGGATCGTCAGAAGATTAACCGACTGTACGCCAATCTCTAACTGCACCAGCCCCGGTCTCATAGATGCAAGCAGCTTTCTTTCTTCCTCATCCAGAAGATCCGCCGCAATCTCAAAATGAAAGTTCGTAATTCCATTGTCGTGTTCGGCTATGTATCCCCAAATCGCCTTCGCATGTCTGTGATTGCAGTTAAAAGTCCGGTCTACAAACTTCACCTGGGGAACCTTTGCATCCAGAAAGAATTGCAGCTCCTGATACACCCGTGCAAGGCTTCGGAAGCGCACGCTTTTATCAATGGAGGACAGGCAATAACTGCACGAAAAGGGGCAGCCTCTGCTGCTCTCATAATAAATGATTTTATGCCCGAACGCTTCTATCTTTTCGTAGACAAAAGGAATTTCATCCAGATTCATAAGCTCTGCCGGAGAGTTTTCATAAATGTCTCCATTTTCCCCGCGCCAGGTCAGTCCCCGGATTTTTCCCAGTGAGTCCTCCGTTTTCTTTACATAATACTCTGCCAGCGCCCGAAAGCTTCTCTCCCCTTCCCCCGCCATGACGCCTGTCACCTGGGGATAGTCCCGCAGAAACTGTACTGCGTCATAGGACACTTCCGGCCCTCCCACCCAGATCGGAACCTCCGGGCAGAGCAGCGAAAGGTCTCGGATCAGGGAAAGAACATAGTCCCGGTTCCA
>CAJKKX010000106.1 GCA_905200565.1 uncultured Lachnospiraceae bacterium | reverse complement strand
TAGAGATTAAAAGTGTAACAAAAGCATGGGACGGGACTATCTGGGTTCAGATCAAGAGCGGCTGGCTCCCGGCCGTTGTAAAAGGAGTGTACCGGGTCCGGGAAGCGTAAAAAGAGGGCGGTAGTTGCCTGCCGCCTGCTATCTTTGGTTCCATATTGGAAAAGATACGCCTGCAAATAGTTCATCTCTAAAACGGAGTGGGACTAATTTATAAACATCATTTAAACACGAATTTCTTAAAGCCAAATCTTTTTCACTGCCATATCTGAGAATATTGTTTCTGACCTCTTCTTTAAATTCCTCTGTCCATCTTATGCCACCGTTGGCACGTTCCCTATCTTCACGTTTTCCTTGTGCTTGAAATGTTTCCCAGGGGAATAAGAAGTGTGAAATATATACCTGTTCTTTTTTCATATCTTCCTTCTTTCTCCCGGCGCAGCCACGCCGGGTGGGTGGTGTGGTTAAAATTCGATGCAGGAGCCATCGGAAAACATAGCTGACGGCATCCAGTTACGAGTGATTTCAAAAGGATTTAAAGACGGGGTTGTGAAGCAGAAGCCGCCTTTGCAGAAATAGTGTTCTCCATCGGCGTAAAATGTTTTGTCCCAGGATGCAGAGTTTAAAGCAGATAAAAACCTGTTGTTTGACAATGTGCTGGATTCAAAAGCGTTTTTGAGAGTTTCGAAAAGATGAAGTTCCATAGTGTGTACCTCCTGTATATGAAATGTGATTTTTGGTTTCTTTTGTATCGGACTTTCACCCCTTTACTGTTCAGCCGGTAAAGGTCGCTGTTGCCGGACTCTACGCCCCGGCAACCGGGCGGTTTCTTATGCGTGAATCTCGTAGCAACCGTAAAATATAACTTCTCCGGTTTCCCAGTTGCCAAGTTTCAGTCTCTTTGTTCCGGATACTCTTTCGTTGAATCTTCCAGCGTGCTGTATCATTGCTACTGTAGCTGTTTTTGCTGTCCTGCTAATTATTTCAAATGCCATTGCCCCAGCCATATATCTTTTTCCTGTTTCAAATTTTCTCATTTTGTTTACCATCCGTTTGTTTTCCTTTGATGATTGTATTATACATTAAAAACGGTGCAATGTCAATAGAAAAATACATTATTTTTAAAGTTTTTATTGACCTGGAAAAGAAGTTGAATTATAATGAATATATATAGTTTAGAATTGGGTGGGATAGAATGATAACATACAAAATCGATGTATTGGAAGCCCTAAAGGAAGCCGGATATAATACAGGAAGATTACGGAAAGAAAAGTTGTTAGGAGAAAATGCAATACAATCCATCAGAAAAAATGAGATGGTAGGAATGATTGCACTGGAAAAAATCTGTGCTTTGTTGGATATGCAACCAGGGAATATTATCAAGTATATAGAAGATGAAAAACATTAAAAAAGGTGTAAAAAGTGTTGACAAAACATTAAAAATAATGTATAATAATATTATCAGATGAGGGCAAGAAAATCTGATTCCCGAAAGGAGGAAAGCAAAATGGAGGTAATGGAAATGACAGAAAAAGAACAGATTGCAATATTAATTGACCAATTCGCAGATTTGCAGAGAATCAAAACAGCAGGCGACAGAGAAAAGGAAATTGATTATCAGATCAGGACAACAAAAGCAAAACTTGAAGCAATGGGAGTTGTAACAGAGGATTTGAAAATTAATGAATGAGCAACAGGGAGGGCGGGCTTGCCACCGCTCCCCATCAGGAAGATTATAGCAGAGATTCCTTGAAAATAGCAAGTAATTTCATAGAGGGCGGCGGTGAGCCGTCCTTAAATAATATAAAAAAGTAAAAAGTAAAAACAAATAGATAAAAACGGTTAGCAACACGTTAGCAACAAAAACAGCGGAAAACCTTATAAAACCGCAATTCAATCTTAAGGGAATTTTAAGTAGGTATGAACGGATATGCGTGCTATACTGAGTGTGGATATACATCATTGATACCAAATTTCTATTATATACATGGAGGGACCTATGAAAATCAAGAAAAAGCAGATGATAGTGATAGGAGCAGCATTAGCGGTGGTGGTGGCAGCAGGCGTGGCGTTTGCGGTAGTTCGGAGCGGCGGCAGTTCCGGTGGAAAGTCGGAGCATTCGGTTTATGTGGATTCGGTTGCAGATCTGTGCGGACTGGGAAGCGGGAACGGACTGACGGACAGGTTTAGCGGCATCGTAGAACCACAGAAAACCTGGGAGATCAAGCTTCCTTCGGACAAAAAGGTGGATGAAATTCTCGTAAAAGAGGGCGATGAGGTAAAGACGGGCGATAAGCTCTTCACCTATAATGTAGAGGAGATGGAGGAGAATCTGGCACAGGCGGAAATCGACCTGGACCGTCTGGCAAATGAGATTGAGCAGACGAAAGAGCAGATCGTTTCTCTGAAAAAAGAAAAGGCGAGCGCATCCTCAGACATGCAGCTTGGCTATACCACACAGATCAATACGGCAGAAAACGAGATCAAGAGAAAAGAATATGAACAGAAAAGTAAGAAGGTAGAGATCGAAAAGCTCAAAAACAGCATTGCGAACGCTACCGTTACGAGTGAGATGGACGGCGTGGTGAAGTCTATCCAGGAGGATTCTCAGGACTCCGGCGACATGGGCGGAATGACGGGGGAGAGCGGAGCGTTCATGACGATTCTGGCTACGGGTTCTTTTCGGATTAAGGGCACGGTCAATGAGCAGAACATGTCTGCGGTTATAGAGGGACAGTCGGTTCTGGTACATTCCAGAGTAAACGAGGATGTATGGAGAGGAACCATGACGGCGGTTGACCTGGAGAATCCGGAAAAGAACGAAAATAATTATTATGTAAGTTCAGATTCTATGGATAATTCCACCAATTACCCATTCTATGTGGAGCTTGAAAATGCGGACGGACTGATGCTGGGACAGCATGTCTATATCGAGATGGATTACGGACAAGAGGAAAAACGGGAAGGAATCTGGCTGGACAGCTATTATATTGTTCAGGAGGATGAAAAAGCGTATGTCTGGGCGGCAAATTCGAAAGACAGGATGGAAAAGCGGGAGGTAACGCTGGGTGAGTTTGATGAAGAGCTTCAGAAGTACCAGATCACGGATGGATTGACAGAGGAGGATTATATCGCGTTCCCGGATGAGACGATCGAGGTTGGCAATCAGGCGGTAAAGAATGTTGACCAGGCCGGTGAGATGGAAAATATGGGCGGCATGGACGGCGGCGACATTCCGGAGTTTGACGAACCGGGTGAAATGGAAGGAGTTTCCGGTATGGATGGCGGGGAGAGCCTGCCGGAAGGCGGAGATGAAGAAATGCCGGACGATGCTATGGGATTCGAAGAAGATGAAGAGGAAGAAGGCATAGACAGTATGCCGAGCGTGTCGGGTAAGATCAGCGGAGAAATGGAGGGAATGGAGTGATACTTGAATTAGACCATATTTATAAAGATTATGTTCAGGGAAGTATGGTGGTTCCGGTATTAAAGGATGTAACACTTCACGTGGAAGAAGGCGAATATGCAGCGATCATGGGGCCTTCCGGGTCCGGAAAATCTACACTGATGAACATTATTGGCTGTCTGGATAAGCCCACCAGCGGAAGCTATAAGCTGGACGGGGAGGATATCCTGCTTCAAAAGGAAAATGATCTGGCAGACATCAGGCTGAATAAAATCGGGTTTGTGTTTCAGACCTTTCAGCTTCTGCCGAGACAGACCGCGCTGGAAAACGTGGCGCTGCCGCTGATCTATGCGGGCGTATCGAAAAAGGAGAGAAACCGGTTAGCTGCTGAGGCATTGGAGCGGGTGGGGCTTTCCGACCGTATGAGTTTTGTGCCAAACCAGCTTTCCGGCGGACAGAAGCAGAGAGTCGCTATTGCCAGGGCAATGGTGAACAGGCCGAAGATTCTTTTGGCGGACGAGCCGACCGGAGCGCTGGATTCCAAATCGGGAAAACAGGTCATGGAGCTTTTCGAAAAACTGAATGAAGAGGGAGTGACCGTCATTATGATTACCCATGACAGTGCGATTGCGCGTCATGCGAGAAGAATTGTGGATATTTTTGACGGAGAGATTTCTGAACGTGCAAAAGAGGAGGTGGCTCTGTGAGAAAGAAAACCATAATAGCAGTCAGCATAGGAGCAGTCATTCTGGTGGCAGGAGGAGGATATGGCGTTTATCATCTGGTAAAAAGCAATGCCAGCCCTGTAAAGGTACAATCTGTGTCCAGCCTGAACATGGGATGGTGGGGCGAGGGAAGCTCTACCAGCGGAATCATTACCGCAAATGCGACGCAGAATGTATATCTGGAAGATGAACTGGTGGATAAGCTCTATGTAAAAGAGGGAGATCAGGTAAAAATAGGAGACAAGCTTCTCTCCTATGACACGACGCTTCTTGAGTTGGATTTGGAGTCGGAAAAGCTGAACAGGCAGGCGACGAAGCTTAAGATCAAAACGGCGGAACAGGATTTGGAAAAACTTAAGAAGATCACGCCGGTTCCGGACGGCGCTGCCAGTACAGGAGGACAGGGGGATGCCGTGCTGGTAAAGACGGACGCAGTGATGACGGCTGCAAGCGAGGAAACCGGCCAGATTCCGGAGACGCCGGATACCGGGACACAGACGCCAGAGACACCGGCGCCGGAGACACAGGCGCCAGAAACACAGGGACCGGGGAAAGAAGAGGTGTTTGACCCGAATGAGGAGCCCTCCGGGGAAACGGAAAAATCTCCTCTCAGTAAGATCAAAGCGGTCAGTAAGCTCAATTATGATTCCAAACCCTATAAGGGAAGCGGTACACAGGACGACCCATATGTATTCTTCTGTAAGGAAGGCACGACGATCTATGCTTCCTTTATGAATAAAATTCTCGGTTATAACGAAGCGGGTACTTCAAAGAAAAAGGGCGGAATGAACCAGGACGGAAAGGGAAGCTATGCGATCCTTGAAATCCGTGAGGGTGATTCGGTCAATGGAGGCTTTGTGAAATCCATCAGCGTTAATGGAACGGTAAAAGTGGACAAAGCTTATGCGCCGGATATCACATGGACGTTTGGAAGCGACGGAATTACAAAGAATGTTCCGGATGTGGATGAACCGGATAATGAGCCGGATGACGGTATCTGGGGGGATGATTTCGGAGATCTTGGAGACGATTTCTACACGGCCACCGAGCTGAAGGAAGCAATCAAAGAAAAAGAGGATGAAATCAAGGATTTGAAGCTTGATCTGCGAGAGGCGAGAATCAGTGTAAAACAGGCGGAGAGAAAGCTCAATGAGGCGACGGTAACGGCGACCATTAACGGTGTGGTAAAAACGGTAGGAGATCCGGAAGTTGGCGAGGTGGACGGAGAGGCTTTCCTGACGGTTACCAGCAGCGAGGGGATGTATGTCCGGGGGACGATCAGCGAGCTGAAGCTTGGCGAGGTTCAGGTGGGCACCACCATGTCCGGGATGTCCTATGAAAGCGGCATGTCCTTTACGGCGGAGATTACGGAGATTTCGGAATATCCGGATACCTCAGACAACTACTGGTACAGCGGGGAAGCGAAAGCTTCCAAATATCCGTTTATGGCATATATCGAGGATTCGGACGGACTTGGAAACAATGAGTACGTGGAGCTGACGCTGGATGAGAACAGCAGTCCGGACAGTTCGGCTATTTATCTGCCAAAGGCATATATCCGTTCCGAAAATGGACAGAGTTATGTATATAAAGCAGATGAGGACGGCCGTCTGGCAAAGCAGTATATTAAGACGGGAGCTACGGTATATTCGACCAATGTAGAAATCAAGAGCGGACTGGGACTGGATGACAGGATTGCTTTTCCGTACGGGAAAAATGTAGTGGAAGGCGCGAGGATAGAAGAGGATGACGACTCAGCAGGTGAGATTGCTTATTAGGAGGACGAAGAGATGCTAGAAAATATTCGATTGTCATTACAGGGGGTATGGTCACATAAAATGCGTTCCTTCCTGACGATGCTTGGTATTATTATCGGTATTGCCTCCATCATTTCGATCGTTTCCACGATTCAGGGAACGAATGAACAGATTAAGGAAAACCTGCTGGGGGCAGGAAATAATACGGTAGATGTAAAGATTTACCAGGGGGACTGGACGTATGATTTTTCGGATTATAATCCGGTACCGAAAGGGATTCCGGTAATCAGCGAGGAGGTACGGCAGGAGATTCTGGATTTGGACGGCGTGGAGCGCGTATCTTTTTATAACAGCCGTACTTATGCGGAAGGCGTTTTTTACCGGGATAAGAATCTTCAGGGAGCGAATGTCCTGGGCGTGGATTCCGAGTATTTTGCCACCTGCGGCTACACGGTGCGTACGGGAAGACAGTTTCTGGAGGAGGATTTTACAGCTTTTCATAAAGTAGCCATTCTCGATCAGACGGCGGCGAGCAGTCTGTTTCAGGAGGAGAGCGCCCTGGGGAAAACAATTGAGATCAGCGGCGAACCGTTTACGGTTATCGGCGTGGCGCAGAAAAAGGAAGAATTTGAACCGGTCATCAACAGCATGGAGGATTACGAGACGTATCTTGGGAACGAGGCCAGCGGCATCGTTTATATTCCTTCCGCAGCATGGGGCATCGTGTATAAATATGATGAACCCCAGAACGTGGTCGTGAAGGCGGAGACGACGGATGACATGACCAGGGCCGGCAAAAAAACGGCAGATATTCTGAATCAGAATCTGAACGTGTCCAGTTCGGACATTAAATATAAGTCGAAGGACGTGCTGGAGCAGGCGCAGGATCAGCAGGCGCTCAGTGAGGCGACCAACATTCAGTTGATCTGGATTGCCAGTATCTCGTCGGCGGCATCGGCGTTATGAATATCATGCTGGTGTCTGTCACGGAGCGTACCAGCGAGATCGGACTGAAAAAGGCGATTGGAGCGAAGAAAAAGAAAATTCTAGGACAGTTTTTGACAGAGGCGGCGGTTCTGACCAGTATGGGAGGAATTATTGGGGTCGTAGCGGGAATTATCCTGGCGGAAGCGATTTCAAAGATGGCGGATATTCCGGTTGCCATCAGTATTCCGGCGATTATCGTATCGGTACTGTTTTCCATGCTGATCGGTATTGTGTTCGGACTGCTGCCATCTATTCAGGCGGCCAATCTGAATCCGATCGACGCATTGCGGCATGAATAGCGGAACCTTTTGGATGAAAAATGCTTGCATTCCCGGATAGGCTGTGCTATAATTCAATCGCTGTTTGCGTGATGCGTTCTTTGCGTATTGCAAAAGCAAAACTGTAGGGACTTACAGGGATAGTCCGGGGAAGCTTGCCGTGGAAACATGAGGAGCGGCATTGACCGGAAATGGGTTCGTATACCGCAGAAAACAGGTTCTGCGGAGGAAGTACGGATAAGCAGTTCACAAAAAATATAATTGAGGTGAAGAACATGAAGGAAGGAATCCATCCAGAATATCATCAGGCAACT
>CAJKKX010000105.1 GCA_905200565.1 uncultured Lachnospiraceae bacterium | reverse complement strand
GACCAGTTCTTCTTTACAGCATCCAGCATCTGCGTTGTGGATGCAATGGAATATTCGCAGCATTTCCCGCCGGACAGATAATAATTGAATAAATCCGGCATCATCAGAAGGCTGTCAGCCTGTTCCAGCAGTTCCTTTTTATTCAGCGCAAGATACAGGAGCTGGAATACCGTATTGATTTCCATAAACTGATTGCCGGTGATTCCATAAAATGTATCCTTGTCTATTTTTTCAAAGCTTTTATCCAGCATCCCATTCACTCTGGCATCCCGGTAATGCACCGGATTTCCCAGCAGATTCCCTTCCTTATCCAGAAGTCCGAAATCCACTCCCCAGGTATCCACACTGATGCTGTCTATCTTCCCATATGCTTTGGATTTAATCAGCCCCTGCTTGATTTCATGAAACAGGCGGAGAAAATCCCAATACATGGTATTCCCCAGGATGACGGGATCGTTGGAAAAACGGTGCAGCTCCTCCACGGTTATCTTTTCCCCGTCAAAGCTTCCCAGCATGACTCTTCCGCTGGAAGCCCCCAGGTCAACTGCCAATACCTTCTTTATTTCCATAGGTTCCTCCTACTTGTACAGTGAAACAACAAATCAGGGCCAGGCGGACCTTCGATTCGTCTGACCCTGATGACCTGCTCCGGGATGTTATTTGTACATAGGGCCGTAAGTAGCACATGCACGGTAATCCTGGCCTTCCTTATCCATACCGAATGCATTCCATGCGGAAGGACGGAAGATCTTTTCTTCAGGCACGTTGTGCATGCTTACCGGGATTCTCAGCATGGAGCACATGGTAATCAGATCCGCTCCGATATGCCCATAGGCGCAGGCTGCATGGTTTGCTCCCCAGTTTGCCATCACCGAATACACGTCTGCAAATGCGCCCTCTCCTGTTGTGCGCGGAACGAACCATGTTGTTGGCCAGGTGGGATCTGTGCGCTCGTCAATGACCGCATGAACCTTCTCCGGCAGAGTAATGCTTTGCCCTTCTGCAATCTGCAGCGTCGGACCGATTCCATCCACCAGATTCACCCGGATCATCGTCAAGGGCATCTCAGCTCCGGTAGCAAAATGTGAGGAAAAGCCTCCGCCTCTGAACTGGCACAACTCCGCCGGGCACCAGTCCGTAGCGGAAAGGCAGCCGCAGATGTCCTCCTGCGTCATTTCCCACCAGCGTTTCATTACCGGCTGTCCGGACTCTCCTCTGGAAGCACCGGTAGCATCCAGGCATGCCGCGCCGGAATTAATAAGATGGATAAACCCTCCGGCCGCTGTCCCTGAAAGCCGCTGTCCGGTAGCACGCAGAACTGCATCAGGACTCCAGTAAGCCCGCACATCCGCGAAAAGGGCAGCGCGTCCGGTAAGCAGGTTCGCAAACAGCATGGAAAGTCCGTTTAAATTGTCGTTCTCCGTTGCCAGAATAAGCGGCTGTTTTTTGCCGTTCCAGTCGAAGGTGGAGTTTAGGATAGCCTCAGAGAAATCCCCGTTTGGCTTCCAGTCTGTCCACATACGCTGTCCCTGAAAACCGCCCATGATCGCATTTCTTCCCAGTGCCTCCTCCTTGTATCCCATATCCGCCAGCTTTTCATTTCCCTGTAGGATATCTCT
Organism: uncultured Lachnospiraceae bacterium; assembly: GCA_905200565.1. Next base: position 5,863 of record CAJKKX010000105.1, on the reverse strand, counting down.
TATAATAAGTGTCATCTTTACAACAAATTTCCAGTCCTCTTCCTTCCGGGCGGCGCTGTGGGCACGCTCAGGCGGATTGGGGTCCTTTCCTTCCGGGCAGTTTTCTCTCACCCATGCCAGCGCCCTCTCATACTCTTCCCCGTCAAAAATGCCAAGCGCTTCCCTTCGGAGAATCTCTGTCATATCCACCCATTCTGCGCGCATTCCCAGATATTTCTGGTAAAAATCCATATTGCAGTAGGATCCCATAATTCCCATAGATACGCTGCCAATATTCACGTAGGCTTTTCCCCGCAGCTGTCCGACTGCTATTGCGCATCTCGCCCAGCGCAGAATTTTTTCCTCCACATCCTCCGGAACAGAATCATCGCACATGTCCTGCACATCCCGTCCATAAATAGAAAATGCCGGAAGGCCTGCCTGGTTGTGCGCAGCCATTGCCGCTGCCAGATAGACTGCCCCGGGGCGGGAGGTTCCGTTAAATCCCCAGATCGCTTTGACAGTGGAAGGCTCCATATCCAGCGTTTCGCTGCCATAGCACCAGCTCGGCGTAACGCTCAGTGTGGCGCATACGTTCTGTGCGGCAAATTCTGCCTGGCAGCGGGCAGCTTCTTCGCCGCCTCCGATACTGCCGGAGAAGATCACGCATTTCACAGGAGTTCCATCGGCATAGTAAAGTTTCGATTCTATCAGTGTCCTGGCTTTTTCCGCCATGCTGCGGGTTTTTCCCTCCAGCGCCTCGCGGATTCCGAGGAGCCTTGCGTCAACAATTGGCCGGATACCAATAATGGGGTATGTTTTCATGTCGTTACCTCTTCCTTTCTGTGATCATGTATGATTTCCGGAGAATACATGCCGCAGGAAAGCGACGGAACCTGCCGCATCCTCATCCAGCCGGGCGCCATCCGCCCCTTTGCTTAAGTCTCTCCAGATTCTGATATCTTTTCCTATAGTCCCTCCGCAGGTCACAAAAGGTTCCATTACCACAGCCTTGTCATAATGGATCTCCCGCAGAGCGCTTCCGATGGATGCCCATGGGAGACTGCCTTTTCCGGGTACGCGCCGGTTATTTTCTCCCACATGAAAATGTCCCAGCCGTTCTCCGGCCAGCCGGATGGCGTCCGCCATGCTGTCCTCCTCAATATTCATATGAAACGTGTCCAGCATGATCTTCACGGCGTCCACATCCACCTCTTCCACAAATTGTTTTGCTTCCTCCGCCGTATTCAGCAGATATCCCTCAAAGCGGTTGAGCACCTCCAGACAATATTCCACGCCGCAGCTTTCCGCGATCTTTCCCACCGTGCGGACATTCTCCACGCTTCTGTTCCAGTCTCCGGCCTTGTCGATCGGTTTCGAATAATCCACCGGCCAGTAAGAATAAATTCCTCCCCCAATTGTGTGGATCCCTAAATATTCCAGCTTTTTCAAAATATCCGTATAAAAAGAAATCGCATGCCGGATCACAGCGGGATCAGAGCTTGCCAGATTCTCCGACGGTCCGGGTCCATAGCCGGCAGTGAGGATCACATCATTGTCATCTGCGGCTTTTTTCAGGAGCTCCAGTTCCTTCTGATCTGCGCAGGCGATGCCCGCACAGGAAATCTCCAGAATATCAAATCCCAGCTTTTTTACCTTTTCCATATATTTGATATAGTCCGCATTCCATTCCTTTTCCCAATAAGCAAAATAAATGCCATATTTCATAAAAAACCTCCTTATGCGAAATATAATTTACAGGTATTGACAGAGAAAGGCTTTGCCATATACTCAAAAGAATTTGCATCAGACAGAGGAAGCTCTGTCAGCTTTTCTTCCATAAGAGTGCAATCCCACACTGCACGAAGCGGAAACATGGAGGTAAACCGCGCATTACACAGACAGTTTCCGGTTTCGTAAAAGCGCAGGATGAGTGCGTCCTCTTCATCCGCTTTTTTCACGCAATCTATGAGAACAGACGGATGATCGCAAGTGAAGAAGGACGCTTCTGCAGGCAGGGAGCCTTTCCGGCTGCCCGTTTCTTTTGCCGGCAGCGGAAGGTTCATGGAATGCGCCTGCATGACAGTGCCGCCATCCGGAACCGGACCGCTATGGGCATAAAGAGCGTAAGTAAATGTATGTTTTCCCCGATCCAGTGTGGGTTCGGGAGCCATACCGGCTTTCAGCAGGGTAATTGCGATCCGCCCGTCCCGGACGGAATACCCGTATTTACAGTCATTCAGCAGGCTGACGCCATAACCGCCTTCTGAGATATCCGCCCATGTGTGCGCGCAAACCTCATATTTTGCCGTATCCCAACTGGTATTGCTGTGCGTCGGGCGGCGCACGCTGCCGTACTGAATCTCAAACGTAGCAAAATCCGTGTTGACATCAACAGGAAATTCCGCTTTCAGCACAGACGAATCCTCCTGCCAGTCAATGTCCGTGACAAAATCTATGCGCGGAATGTGATGGTACAAATAGATCGTCTGATCAATAAGGGAACGATGATATCTTTTCCTTATGCGCAAAGCATAGCGCAGAGGCCCCCTCTCCAGCACCTCCACCTGCTCCACCCTGTCGACAGACCAGCTTTTTTCTTCATAATACATATCAATATTCCAGCTATCCCAGCGATATGGACGATCCTCATAGACCACCAGACAGTTTCCGGGCGTGTTTTCCGGCAATATCCTCCGGCCGGCACGTTTATCATAAAGGCGGATCAATTCGCCCGCATCGCTAATATCAAAAGAGAAAAAACTGTTTTCCATGTGCGCAGTGCTGATCGGATAAGGCGTAATTTCATCACATTTGCGCTTACAGGGCAGTTTTTCTGCATCCGCCGCCCGCAGCGTCGTATAACCCAGCGCAGGCAGGCCCGACAGCGCCAGAAGCACCTTGCCGTCAAAGCTTCGCTGACTGGGCAGCATATTGCCAGAAGCATCCAGATACTGCGTCTTTTCCCCAAAGGGCTGATAAGCTGTCTCAAACAACGCATCCCGCCGGAAGGGAGCCGGCTGAAAGATCAGAAGGCCGGGACCGTCTAAGGCGATCCGGGATACCAGGCGCTCCAGACCGGCATCCGTCAGCTCCGTCATCTGTGCAAAAAGCTGTGCAAACTGTTTTTCGGAATCCTCATACACCTTTCCGATACAGCTGCCCGGCAGTGTGTCGTGAAACTGGTTTAAAAGCAGCGTCTCCCACAGATCGTAAAGCTTTGCGTCCGGATAATCGTCTCCCATGCAGAAAAGAACGCTCTGCAGCAGCTCCGCAGTATAAAGACCTTTCTCTGCCCTGCGGTTATTCTTTTTTATTTTTGCACAGGAGGTGTATGTTCCCTGATGCAGTTCCAGATATAGTTCCCCTGTCCATTTGGGAAGGTATTTCTGCCCTTTCAGGCGATCCGCAAGCTCTGCGAAGAAAGGACCGATCGCCCCGGAAGTAACCGTCGGAAATCCGGGGATCCCCTTTTTCATGCGCTCAAGCTTCTCCAGCATTTCCATCGTGGGGCCTCCGCCTCCGTCACCGTAGCCGTAGCACATAAGAACCGTATGATTGACTTCCTTCTGCTTATACTGCTTCCAGGTACCGACTACCGTCTCAGGATGCAGAACACCATTGTAGGTGGCTCCGCAGTTTCCCTCCGACGCTCCCAGCTCCGGCGTGGTAAGAAAATAGGTCGGAATCTCAGAACCGTCAATTCCCTTCCACAAAAAGGTATCATATGGCATGGTATTGAGCATATTCCAGCTGATTTTCGAGGTCACGAAAAAATCAATGCCGGATTTTTTCAGGATCTGCGGAAGCGCCGCGCTGTAGCCAAACACATCCGGAAGCCAGAGAACATGGCTGTCCCTGCCAAATTCCTCCCGGATAAATTTTTTACCGCAGATGATCTGGCGCACCAGCGACTCCCCGCACGGGAGATTGCAGTCGGCCTCCAGCCACATGGCGCCCTCCGGCTCCCAGCGTCCATCCGCGATCTGCGCCTTTATTCTTTCATATAGCTGCGGATTGTCCCGTTTCAGGTAAGCATAGAGCTGCGGACTCGTATGCATGAAGCAGTAATCCGGATATCGCTCCATAAAAGAAAGAACCGTGGAAAAACTGCGCTGCGCCTTCAGGCGCGTCTGGTCGAGATCCCAGAGCCACGCCATATCAATGTGCGTATGACCGACGCAGTGTACGGTAACGGAATCGTCCGACGAACCATATCCATATTTTTCAAGATAATCATGCGCTCTTTTCATCCCGGCATAGAAATCCCGGCTCCCCGGGGTTCGCAGGTCCAAAAGATTTATCGCTTCATTGACAGCGTCAAGCAGAGAATATCTCTGTACGCTCTCCTCAGACATCGTCTGAGCAGCCTCAAAAAGCGTGAGCATATCATAATAAAGCTCCTTTACCGCCGTATCCAGAACACAGATTTCAGGGAAAAAGCTGTATCCGGCGTCCGTAAGCCCGGTGTACGCCTGGAACGCCAGCCTGATCGTTCCCTTCCGGTAATCCTCCGCCTCCAGCGGGACAACCGTATGGTTGGTATCCATTCCCTGACGAAGCCTGTCGTTTACAAATACCATAAACTGAGGGTTCATCAGATCCCAGTTATGGCTTCCTGCGGATACAAAGGTAGACAAGAGGGCGGTATCCCGCTTCTGGCCTGCGGCAGTGGAAACCCTGAGAAGGAGCTGTTCCTTCTCAAAGCCATCGGGGAGATGCACTGTCGCAAAAAACCAGAAGTAGGCATTGCGCCCGCCCCATTGCCCATGTATAGGATAAGGCTGCGCCTGTGATAAAAAAGGCTCAGCCGCATCCGGCGAATCAAAGCGGCCGCTCAACATCCGGATATTCTCTACCGGAATTGCCGCTTTTATCTGAAGGGCTTTAAGATCCATCAAAATCCTGCGGATCCGATCATTCCGAAATAACGTATTCATAGATTTTCCTCCAGATATTTTACAAAGTCCGGGAAATCCCCGGCAGTACGGATCAGTCCTCCGTAAACATTGGTTGCGCTGACTACCATACTGGGCAGCTTTTCATAATTTTCGTTTACACACTCAAAAGAACCTTCTTTTTTAAAACAGTCTGTCACCTTCAAAAGAGTGTCCGCTGCCAGAGAAAAGTCCTTCTGCGCAAGGCACCAGAGAATCCAGCCGGTGGCTGTCGCCCAGTATGCGCCGTTCTGATAGGTTTCCGGCTCAATCTCGATCAGAAGCTTCTCCCAGTATTCCCCGCGCAGCAGATGGCGTACCTGCCCCTTGTACATGTAGCGATCATAATTTTTATATAAAAAGGTAAGGATCGTTTCTTTTTCAGCCTTTCCGACCGGAAATCCGATGTAAAGCATGTACGCCATGCCCCAGATATCTGTCTGACGACAATCGCCGGAGGCAGCATAATATAACCCCGTGCCGTCATCGCGCAGTGTCCCGATGGAACGCTCCACCGCACCGGACAGAGCCGCATATTTCGCACTGTTTCCCAGGCTGTACTGGCTGCAAAGCGTCTCCATCATGCGGCACGCTCTCCAGAACAGCAGAGATTCCATGAACAGCTCGCCCGTCTTGCAGACCGTATCCGTAAACCCATACGGAGAATGGGGCTTTGCCGGATTATTGAAGACCAGTCCCTTCTGATTTAAAGGGATCAGAGAAAGCCCCCTGGATAAGTAAGGCTCCCATTCCCGAAACAGAATGCCAAAATGTTCCATGTCCATTCGCTGATATAAGCTATATACTGTAAACACCAGAAATGGTGTATTATCCAGATTCGCCTCGCCGATAGGGTGGCCCATCGCACCGGCAGCATACACCCCGACGCCATCCCTGGTCACGCGGTCCGGCATCCATCCGTCCTCTCTGCGGTGCTGAATAGAATA
>CAJKKX010000104.1 GCA_905200565.1 uncultured Lachnospiraceae bacterium | reverse complement strand
GCCCGCAGATCTGGTGCTCGGACGATCCCGATGCTTTGGAGCGCCTGGCGATCCAGGAGGGAACGGCGCTCGTCTATCCGCTCTCCGCGATGGGTGCGCACGTGAGCGACTGCCCGAACCATATCACCGGACGGCAGACGCCGTTTGAGATGCGCGGCTATGTGGCTCTGGCGGGCACCTTTGGCTATGAGCTTGATATCACGAAAATATCGGAGGCGGACCGCGCGCAGATCCCGCAGCAGGCGGACATGTATCACAAATACAACGACCTCGTGCGCGAGGGCGACTACGACCGCATTGCCTCTTACCGGGAAAATCATCTGTATGATTGCTGGCAGGTGACAGCGAAGGACGGAAGCGAGGCGCTCGTCACCTATATCCAGACGCTCGCCCGCCCCAACTATCATAGCCGTCGCGTGCGTCTCAAAAATCTGAAGCCCGACGCAAATTATTGGCTGGAGGGTACCGGCGAAACCTATAGCGGCGCCGTGCTTATGAACGCCGGAATCCTCGTGCCGCCGATGAAGGGAGACTTCGTCGGGAAGCTGTATTATTTTGTGAAGGTGGAGTAAACCGCTGCGGCAGGGCTGCCAGTGAAGGCTGAGGATAAAAGCGCAGGCAGATTGCTGGTGAAGGCTGCAGATGGAATGGCAGCCGGATTGCCGTCTGGGAACGCGTATGTGGAAAACAGAATAAAATATATGAGGAATGCCTGCCGGAAGAGAATCCCTTCCGGCGGGCATTATTTTTGCCGCTTTGCGGCGGCGCGCTCCGGCGGGTATAAAAATTTCCAAAGCTGCAAATTTTTTTAATATCATCCCAACAAAATCCCTTTCCCGTTCATCTAATAGGTGTAATATGTAAAAAGAGATCCGGACCTCTCAGGAAAGAAGGGAAATTACAATGAATCTATTAATAAGAAAGGCAAAGAAGCGCGACAAGGCGGCGTTCCAGGAGCTGATGGAGGAGCAGACTAGGGCGATGTATAAGGTGGCGAAGGCAATCCTGAAGAACGATGAGGACGTTGCCGACGCTATGCAGGACACGGTGTTGGCGTGCTGGGAAAAAATCGACACCCTGCAGAAGGATAAATATTTTCAGACGTGGCTGATGCGCATTCTGATTAACAACTGCAATGCAATCTGGCGCCAGCGCGCGCGGACGATTGCCGGCGGGGAGGTGCCAGAGGCGGCATTCCCGGAGGACGGATATGCGAACGTGGAGTGGGAGCAGTTCTTAAACTGTCTCGATGAAAAATATCGCACCGTTATTGTGCTGTATTATGTGCAGGGCTTTAAAACCAGAGAAATTGCCGAAATCCTGGAGGTAAATGAAAATACCGTGAGGGGCAGGCTGGTGACGGCGAGGAAAAAGTTGGAGGTCCAGTATACGAGCGGCAGCAAGATCATACGGCAGGCTGACCTTATGGACAATAAGTTGTTTTGCATGGCGGAAAGGAGAGTTTGAGATGGGCAGATTTGAAGATATGATTCATGGGCTGCAGGAGGATATTGAGATTCCTAAGCAGGTATTAACAAAATATACAGACACATTTTCACAGCTTCCCGATAAGGGAGAGCGGCATTCGCATCGGACGATCTGGAAAAATGCATGGGTGGTAGCGGCAGCGGCGGTACTGGCGGTTGGTGCGGCCAGCGTTGGCGCAGCGGCGTATATACAGTGGAGCAGATCGCTGGAGGAGGGAATGCAGATAACGCCTGAGCAGCGCGAGGAGCTGGTGGACAATAAAATGTTGACAAATTATTCCGGCTCCGGAAAGTCCGTCACGCAGGGAGATGTTACCGTGACACTGCTGGACTGCATAGTCGGTAATTACAGTGCGTTTATTTCCTTTAAGGTTGAGGGATACCAGCCGCCAGAGGGGATGCAGCCGCAATTCGCCTACGCCTATGCGGAGGTGGATGATGATGGGGACGGCATATATGGAGGCAGCGAATCCTATGACTTTTATGATGGTCTGGTCTCGGATGAAAACGGCATGGCGGCTCATGCGGACGGCACGCCGGTGGAAGAAGGGGAGCAAAGCAGCTACGTGCTGGAGGACGGGAGCATGGAATATCAGATATGGCTGAACCGGGATAAAAGCGATTACTATATTGGCAGACCCATCCATGTGGAGCTGCAGGACCTTGGCTATTATACCGGAAAGGTAAGCGATGTGGAGGTTGAGGCAGAGGGAACCTGGAGCTTCGACTGGACGCTGCCGGGAAAGGATATGACGGAAACGTATACGCTGGATGCAGAACTGGGAGAGAGCGGCGCGGTAGTGCAGCAGGCGGAGCTTTCACCGCTGTCCGCGGTAATTCTGTATGACTTCCCGAAACAGGAAATGACCGAGACTGGAATCGGCGCGGACGGAGAAGAGACCGTGCATACAACCTATGTGGAACCGCCCATCTTTGCCGGAGTGCGCATGAAGGATGGAACGATCTCGCTTCTCTATGGCGGAGGCAGTCTGGGATACACGGAGGAAAATCCCGATATCTTCAAATATATGACAACCTTCCAGCGAGTGATAGACGTGGAGCAGGTGGCGGACCTTTTGTTTTGGAAATCCTATTCGGAAACGGACACGGTGCCTGCAGAAGAGGAATTCTATATTGTGCCGCTTGGGTAGAAAGAGGGGGGATTTTTTAATAAATAAAGCTGACAGCTTGACAAATTGAAAAAAGCACATCATAATTAACTTGAAAGTTATTTACTTAAAAGTTAATTATGATGTGGAGATGTAGGAAATGCAGGATATTTTCATAGGGAGAGAAAAAGAACTTGCTGACCTGAATGAAATGTATGCACAGCACAAATTTCAGCTGTTTGTATTATATGGGCGCAGGCGTATAGGAAAAACGACTCTGCTCAATGAATTTTGCAAAGATAAAGACAATATTTTTTATTCAGCAGAGCAAAGTAACGAAAAATTAAACTTGGAGAAATTTTCAGTACAGGTATTTCAATTTTACAATGAAACGAACCTGGAATCGTTTTCGTCCTGGACCAATGCATTATCATATATTGATGAACGTCAGAAAGATCAGAGATTGGTGCTTGTAATTGATGAATTTCCGTATCTTGTAAGAAAGAACCGGGCATTGCTTTCGGAATTTCAGCATTTGATTGATCACCGCCTGAAAAATGGTAATTTGTTTATTGTACTGTGTGGAAGTTATATGGGTTTTATGGAAAAGGAAGTGCTTGGCTCTCAAAGTCCTCTTTTCGGAAGAAGGACCGGGCAGCTTCACATGAAGCCCTTTAGCTATCAGACGGGTGCTGAATTTATGGAGGGATTTTCTGATGCAGAAAAGCTGGAATTATATGGAGCGTTTGGGGGAACACCTTTGTATCTGCAGCAGATTGAAAAAAATGAAACCTTTGAAGAAAATATCAAAAGAGCATTTTTAAAAAATACATCTTATTTGTACGAGGAACCGCTTCTGCTTTTGCGCCAGGAAGTGCAGGAACCTGGTATATACAGTGCTATTATTGAAGCAATTGCGAGAGGATATACAAAAGCTAATGAAATTTCGACAAAGATAGGTGAAGATGCTGCAAAATGTCTGAAATATATTAAAACGCTCTGTGAGTTGGGAATTCTTTATAAGGAAACACCTTTTGGTGAGAAAGAATCTTCCAGAAAGACACTTTATGGAATATCTGACTTTATGTTCCGATTCTGGTACCGGTATGTTTTTACAAACAGAACCCTGATTGAAACCGGTGCAGGAGATGTCGTATGGATAAAACGGATAGAACCGGATTATAGCAGCTATATGGGTCTTGTATTTGAAAAAGTATGCATGGATTATATGATAGCACAGAATGCAAAAGGCAAACTGCCTATTCTGTTTACGTCTATCGGAAGATGGTGGGGAACGGATCCGGTTACCAGAAAGCAGGTGGAAATAGACCTGATTGCAAACGATGGGAAGGATTATCTGATTGGCGAATGTAAATGGCGTAATGAAAAACTTGATCTGGCAGTGCTTTACGGACTGCAGAAGAAAGCGGATGTTTTCAATCCCAGAAGAACAAATACGTGGTTTATACTTTTTTCAAAAACTGGTTTTACACAGGCAGTGACGGAAGAAGCAGAAAAAAATGAGAATATTATTCTTGTGGACATCAGAAAATTAATGGAAATGCGTTAAAACGACTGGGTGATTATTGTGCCGCTGGGGTAGAAAGAGGGGGATTTTTTAATAAATTCCAGGATGTATTCAGAAAAATGCTGCAGGATGAATTACGAATCTGGAAGATTCCCAGCTTCAATATTCTGAATGAAGAAATGGCAAAACAGAAGCAGTTTATGATATGATTTGGGGAGAATGACCGGACTTTGGAGGCTATCCGGTCATTTTTGCCCGTGGCTTATGATTAAAACAGGTATTTTATATCCAAATCGGGGAAAGCAATGATCGGCGCGGGAACAGCCGGATGTTCGGCGATCATTTTCTCCATCCAGACCATGTTGTACCAGGTGCCGAATTTGTAGCCGCACTTGTGGAATTCTCCGACCATATCAAAGCCGATGTGTGCATGAAACCGCACGCTGTTGTCGTCCAGATGCTCGTCCGGGATTTCCGGGAGACCGATGCAGGCATTCAGGCTGAGAATGTTCTGCGCCCGGGAGATTTCCTCGATTTTTTCATAGAGCATTTTCCCGATGCCCATTTTGCGGCAGTCCTCGCGCAGGTAAATGCTTGTCTCCACAGCCCAGTCATAAGCCGCTCTGCCGACGAAGGGACCGGTGTAGGCGTAGCCGAGAAGCTCGCCGTCCTTTTCCGCGGCAATATACGGGTAACGCTGCAGCGTTTTGCGGATGCGGTTTTGAAATTCCTCTAATGTCGGCACGTCATATTCAAAGGTGATCGCCGTTTTTTCTACATAGGGTGTGTAAATATCTAAAAGCTGCTGCGCGTCATCCGGTGTGACGGCGCGGATGCAAATATCTTTTCTGTTTATCATGCGGATTCCTTTCTGAATTTCTGTAGTATATAGCATAATTTTTTTGACAGAACAGGGGGCGTGCTTCCGGTAAAAAGGGTGCAGGCGCAGCGGCTCCGTTTGTGTCAGAAATAAGTATATGCCTAGTATATACAATATGCAAGCGTGATTTTCATTGACAAGGGTGGAAAAACTGGATATTGTAAAAGAAAGAATACACTTTCGGATGCGGAGCGTCTGAAAAAATTTTGAGCGGGCAGGAATGACCGGCGGAAATGAGGAAACGTATGGAAAAGAATGAAAAATGGCTCGATTGGGCGGTAGAGCTGCAGAGCATCGCACAGGCAGGTTTATTTTATGGAAAAGACAGCTTCGATCTGGAGAGATACGGGCGTATCCGGGAGATTGCTGCGGAAATGCTCAGCTATAAGACGGAAATTCCGCTGGAAAAGGTGAAGGATTTGTTCTGCGGCGACGTGGGTTATCAGACGCCAAAGCTTGATACGCGCGCAGCGATTTTTAAGGACGATAAAATTCTTCTTGTAAAAGAGAAAAACGGAACCTGGTCATTGCCGGGCGGCTGGGTGGACGTCAATGTATCCGTGAAGGAAAACATCATAAAAGAAGTAAAGGAAGAGGCCGGGCTGGACGTCACCGTCGATCTCGTGATCGCGGTGCAGGATCGCGAAAAGCACAACCTTCCAATCTATGCCTATAAGATCTGCAAGGTGTTCGCGCTCTGCTCCGTCACCGGCGGTTTCTTTAAGGAGAATATTGAAACTGTGGAGAGCCGCTATTTTGGCAGGGACAAGCTGCCGCCGCTCGCGCAGGAAAAGAATAACGAGGAGCAGATTTTGATGTGTTTTGAAGCGTATCACGCGGAGAACTGGAAGACGCTGATTGATTAAGAGGGAGACTTTTATGAGACGCAAAGACAGAGAAGTAACGGATTTCGAGGAATTAATTGCGATCATGAAAAAATGCGATGTGTGCCGTATCGCTCTGAACGACGGCGGCTATCCTTATATATTGCCGCTCAATTTTGGGCTGGCGGTGAAGGATGGCAGGGCGGAGCTTTATTTTCACGGCGCACCGGATGGCACGAAGTATGAGCTGATGCGGCAGGACAGCCGGGCGGGCTTTGAGATGGACTGCGGACACGAGCTGTGGTGCGGGGAGGATAACTGCAGTTGTACGATGGATTATGAGAGCGTGATCGGGCGCGGACATATTGAGATGGTTCCCGATGAGGAAAAGCTTGCGGCGCTGCGGATTCTCATGGAGCATTACCGCGAAGGGGATTTCCCGTTTAATCCGGCGGTTGTGGCGAAAACCAGGGTATTTAAGCTCGTTGTCGAACAGATGACCGGGAAAATTCACGACAAAAAGAGGCGCAGCCATGCAGAGCAGAGAAAGCAAAAATGAGATATCTGCCGCCCGGGGAAATTTTCCGGGCGGTATTTTCACTCCGTCACTTCCGCCGGATTTACATGCACCATAATATGTTTAATTTTCGGAAAACTCTGCTCGATATCATCATGCACCGTCTCGGCAACCTTGTGCGCTTTCCAGAGCGGATAGGAGCCGTCCACAAGAATTTCGATATCCACATATATTTTGTTGCCGAATATACGCGTCTGGAGCAGGTCAAGCCCAAGCACATTGGGATTTTTCATTGCGCAGTCGCGAATCTGGCCTTCCGTTTCCTCGTCGCAGGAATGATCTACCATCTTATCAACCGCATCCTTGAAAATATCAAATGCTGCTTTCACAATAAACACGAAAATAACCAGGCTGGCGATGGAATCCATGATCGGGAAGCCTAGCCTTGCGCCTGCGATACCGATGAGCGCGCCGACGGAAGAAAAGGCGTCGGAGCGGTGATGCCAGGCGTCCGCCATCAGAGCGCTGGAATCAATTTTTTTCGCGTAGAACCTGGTGTACCAGAACATCATTTCCTTCACCGCGATGGAAATAACGGCGGCAGCCAGCGCCAGAATACCCGGTACCTGCAGATTGCTGTAATCGCCGCGCAGAATGTCCTGCAGTGCATCCGCACCAATACCGAGTCCGGTGATAAAAAGTACCATTGCGAGGACGATAGCGGCGACACACTCCATCCGCTCGTGCCCGTAGGGGTGTTCGCGGTCGGATTCCTTCGATGCAAGCCGGATGCCGATGATCACCACAATCGTGCTGAACACATCGGACGCGGAATGAACGGCGTCGCTGATCATTGCGCTGGAATGCGCGAAAACTCCGGCAAACAGTTTGAAAACGGCGAGCAATGCATTTGCTGCGATCGTTACAGCCGATACCTTGTTGGCGGGTTTCTGAAAATCATTTTCCTGTGCGATTCTGTTTTTCTCCATATCAGTTACCTCCCAAAGATAAGATAGCTCTATGGCACTAAATATATGTGGGGTTTTCGAAGAATTGCTTTTTTGAATAAAAAAACACCCACGAATCAGTATAAGCAACAACTGTCCCGTGGATGAAGCTTCCACTGTCACGCATGTGACCCGACTC
>CAJKKX010000103.1 GCA_905200565.1 uncultured Lachnospiraceae bacterium | reverse complement strand
GACGATTTTCATGGATTTTTGCATCGGAACTGTGAAGGTACTGAACAGTTACGAAAAGAGAAAGAAAGAGAGATTTATTACCTATGAAAAGAGAAGATGTTCGTAATGTCGCGATTATCGCCCATGTAGATCATGGCAAGACGACGCTGGTCGATGAACTTTTAAAGCAGAGCGGCGTCTTTCGCGCCAATCAGGAGGTTGCGGAACGTGTCATGGATTCCAATGATCTTGAACGTGAACGTGGAATCACAATCCTGTCCAAAAATACGGCTGTTTTTTATAAAAACACAAAAATAAATATCGTAGACACGCCGGGCCACGCAGATTTCGGCGGCGAAGTGGAGCGTGTGCTGAAAATGGTAAACGGCGTCATTCTTCTGGTGGACGCTTTCGAGGGTTCCATGCCGCAGACCAAATTTGTGCTCCGAAAAGCGCTTGACCTTGACCTGCCCGTAATCGTCTGCATCAATAAAATCGACCGTCCGGAAGCACGTCCGGAAGAGGTCGTCGACGAGGTTCTGGAACTGCTCATGGATCTGGACGCTTCCGACGCCCAGCTTGACTGTCCTTTCCTCTATGCGTCCGCCAAAGCCGGCTATGCCGTGCGGAATCTGACAGATGAGCCAAAGGATATGACGCCTTTGTTCGAGACGATTCTGGACGCCATTCCCGCCCCGGAAGGTGATGAAAACGCCGGAACTCAGGTACTCATCAGCACGATTGATTATAATGAATATGTCGGGCGCATCGGCGTGGGCAAGGTGGATAATGGTACGATTAAAGTAAACCAGGAGTGTATCATGGTAAACCATCATGACCCGGACAAGCAGAAAAAGGTAAAGATCAGCAAGCTTTATGAATTTGACGGTCTGAATAAAGTGGAGGTATCTCAGGCTTCCGTCGGTTCTATCGTAGCCATTTCCGGTATCGCAGATCTGCACATCGGCGACACCCTCTGCGACCCGGAGCATGTGGAAGCCATTCCGTTCCAGAAGATTTCAGAGCCTACCATCGCGATGTATTTTATCGTCAATGACAGCCCGCTGGCCGGGCAGGAAGGAAAATTTGTCACTTCCCGCCATCTGCGCGACCGCCTGTTCCGTGAGCTGAATACCGATGTGAGCCTGCGTGTGGAAGAGACGGAAAACACAGAATCTTTCAAGGTTTCCGGACGCGGGGAGCTTCATCTGTCTGTCCTTATTGAAAATATGCGCCGGGAAGGTTATGAATTTGCCGTCAGCAAAGCAGAAGTTCTTTACCATCAGGACGAGCGCGGACAAAAGCTGGAGCCAATGGAGCTGGCGTATGTGGACGTCCCCGAAGAATTTTCCGGCGCCGTGATTCAGAAGCTGAGTCTTAGAAAGGGTGAATTGCAGGGCATGAGCCTGGCCGGAGGCGGCTATACCAGGCTGGAATTTTCAATTCCTTCCCGCGGCCTGATCGGATACCGTGGGGAATTTCTGACCGATACGAAGGGAAATGGCGTCCTGAATACCTCTTTCGACGGATATGCGCCGTATAAGGGCGACATCCAGTACCGGAAGCAGGGCAGCCTGATCGCTTTCGAGGCCGGAGAATCCGTGACCTACGGTCTGTTCAGCGCACAGGAGCGCGGAACTCTCTTTATCGGGCCGGGAGAGAAGGTTTACTCCGGCATGGTCATCGGCCAGAGTGCGAAACCGGAAGATATTGAGCTGAATGTATGTAAGACCAAGCACCTTACGAATACGCGTTCCTCCTCCGCCGACGAAGCCCTGAAGCTGACTCCTCCAAAGGTACTGAGTCTGGAGCAGGCGCTTGAATTCATCGATACGGACGAGCTTCTGGAGGTTACCCCGAACAGCCTGCGCATCCGCAAGAAAATCCTGGACCCCACGCTCAGAAAGAGAGCTAAAATAAATAAGAAGTGATTTTAAACTCACTGTGCTTCCAGTCGAAGAGGCTTTCATACTCTTCTTCTGTAAGCACATTTTTTAATTCTTCCTTCTGCTCTTCGGGCACGACTGCATGGATGGAATCGACAAAGCACAGATTGGGGAAAAGCACACACCACCAGTTCTTCCCTTCTGCCTTTCCGATACAGATCCGCAGCGCCTCATAGCGTCCCGCCGGAAAGGTGCAGTCACCGTAGGATTTTCTTGGAAAATAGCACTCCGTGAGTTCCGCATGAACCGGATACCCCGCCTGTTCCTTTTCGACTATGCGCATTGCCAGCTCCTCGATGTCCGCCAGACGCTCTGCTACCCGGCCTTTGGTCTCTTCGAGATCTTCTGCTCCTTCCAGGAGGTCTTTCATATATTCCACGACCGCATCCCGGACTTTCAGCTTCAATGCCTGATCCTCTTTGCTGTCGCTGTTGGCAATCACGTGGAAGCGCAGAATCTCTCCGGCAATCCCCTGCTGAATGCCAGCAGCCTTCCCCCGCACGGTCAGCGCAGCCGCCGCCATTACCCCGACTGCCGTCAGGACGCCAAACAAAATCACCACCTGTTTTTTATAGAACCACAGAAAATCTTTTATTTCTTCCCGCATGAAAAAACTCCCCTTTCACGAAATCATCCTGTTATTTGAATTCTTTCCCCAAAAGAGAAGTTTATTCACTTTTCTGGCTCACAGACACGTCTCGGAACCGGCACGTTGCTGGCAGCGGCAGCCTCCTGGGTCAGCTTCAGGCTTCCACCCGGCACGATTTCTTCCCCTTCCATGCGAAGTACGGGAATCTCTATGGAAGGCGCCGTATTATGCAAATAATCCAGTAAATCCTTCAGCGGCAATTCCGGTATTCCGCTTCCGGGCTGATTCTTTGATAAATCTTCCAGATACAGGCCGGTATCCTGCTCCTCTTCTTTTGCCCTGCAAATGACCTCCTCATCTCCCACAAACATAAGGATACTGCGCGCAAAGACCGGATCGCTTTCCAGATAATTCAGAATTTCCCGAAGCGCCTCCGCATCTTCTGCCGCTTCCTTTGAAAGAACGACTGCTTTTACATGTCCATAATCAATATATTTACTGCTCTGTGCCTGGCGTTCCTGCTGACGCGCCCGGATATTTCCTGTTTCGGCTGTCAGAACTGTCGGAAAACTCCGGTCCTCCAGTTCCCGCCTGCCGCATCCGCCAAGAACCAGGCACAGAAATACCACAAAAACTGTTCTCTTCATGAGCGTCTCCTTCCTGCATATTCCACGACCGCCAGAAACAGGGTAAACAAAACCAGAAACGGAACCAGCAGATATCCATTTACCACGGTAAACACTCTGGAGGCCGTTGCATAGGAAGCACACCACAACGCGGCTGCATAGACCAGAA
Source organism: uncultured Lachnospiraceae bacterium (assembly GCA_905200565.1). The sequence goes on along the minus strand of CAJKKX010000103.1, from coordinate 4,271 downwards.
GCGCCGCCGTGAAAACCCGCGCGCTGCCCGCCTCTCTCCTTTTTTTCTCTCCCAGAAGTTCCCGGACGAGTATCTTCATATAATACAGGCCCGCGCCCACTGCCGGAAAAAAGGCCGCCAGCAAAAGGCCGGTAAAAATCACGTCCCATCGCTGAAGAAATCCTCCCGGAATGAGAGCGCTGCTCATCAGGGTAATCGCCGGCCAGGACAACGCGCGCATCCCTGCCTCGCCGAAAGAGCCGATCGCCGCCAGACACAGCGCCACCACCGCCATCCCCAGCGCCGCCACCGCCCGAATCAGCGTCCTGCCCATTTTCCCACGTGCTTTCAGCTCCGGAAGAAAAAACAGAAAGATCCCCATTCCCCCAAAGCCGATAAAGACCTGCATTCCATGTTTTACCGTCTCAAAGGACGTCTGGACCCTCCCCGGCGCCAGATAGCCGGAGTTCGTGGAAAATGCCGCGCAGATGAGCAAAAAAAGCAGCGGATAGACCAGCACGGAAAAAAGTACTTCACTTACCCGCGCGCGTACCTCCGTCCCTCCCAGGATAATATAAACGCTTCCCAGAAGCAGAACTGCCATTAAAATTTCCTGAGACGTCTCCGGCAGTACAAACGTGCAGGCAATCACGCCGAACAGCCGCACCAAAAACACGGTATTTAAGAACGCATAAAAAAGATAAAGAATTGTAAGTATGCGGGCGCATGACTGCCCCAGTCTTTCCGCCGCATACGCATAGAATCCATGCTCCATATGGTTTGCCACTTTTCCCACCAGCCACGCATAGGCGAGCGCCAGCAGCACGCCGAACAGCAGGCTCAGCACAAAGCTCCGTCCGCTTTCCTTTTCAGCAAATCCGGGCAGGAGAAGCACGGTCTTTGCCAGCCAGTCCAGTACGACCATCCGTCCGAACTGCCTTGTGGATATTTTCAGATTATCGGAAATCATTTTCCTGCTCTCCTTTCTGCGCGCATCCTGCGTCTGTTCTGCCTGCGTGCAAAGATGGGACGCCTGTTCATTTTGTACAGCGGCGCGCGCAGGATACTGTCTCTGCTCTCGCCTCCTTCATTTACATCTTTTCCTGAAAACGGCATCAAATAAGAGATTCCAAAGCTTTTGAGTCTCGCCAGATGCGCCAGTATCAGTATCCACCCAAACACCAGCCCCAGAATCCCAAAACATGCGCAAAGAATAATCAGCAGATATTTCAGCAGCCGGAGCGCCTCTGAAAGCTCCTCATTCGGAATGGCAAAAGAGCCAAGCGCTGTCAGCGCCACGACCACCACGACCACAGGGCTGACGATATTCGCACTCACTGCCGCCTGCCCGATAATCAGTCCGCCCACAATACCGATCGTATTTCCGATCGGCCCCGGCATCCGAAGCCCCGCTTCCCGCAGAAGTTCAAAAGACAGCTCTAAAAACAAAATTTCTACTACCGCCGGAAAAGGCACGCCTTCCCGTGCTTTCGCCAGCGAAAAGATCAAATTCGTGGGGAGAAGCTGGGTATGGAAATTTACTGCCAGAAGATAAAGCCCCGGCAAAGATACCGCCAAAAATGCTCCCAGATACCTTATGATCCGGAGAAAGGACACGATGGCAAAATGCCGGTAATAGTCGTCGCTCGTCTGAAACAGCGCATTGCAGGTCGTCGGAAGAATCAGCGCTTCCGCCGAGTTGTCACAGACCAGCACGACGCGCCCTTCAAGAACTGCCTGCGCCGCCCGGTCGGGCCGTTCTGTCGTCTGGTACTGGGGAAAGGGCGAATATCTCAAATCCTCTGTCAGATGTTCAATGACCCCGCCGTCCAGCACGCCGTCAATCTCAAAGGAATTCAGCCGTTCCTCCAGATTTTCCAGAATCGGCGGATAAGCCAGGCCCTCGATGTATACGGTTGCAGTCATTGTATTCGAATATCTCCCAAGCGGCTTTTCCTTCACCTTCAGCGCCGTGTCCCGGACGCGTTTTCGAATCAGCGCCGTATTGATTTTTACGGATTCAGAAAATGCCTCCCTGCTTCCCCGCAGAACCTTCTCCGAGTCTGCTTTCATCACTCCTGTTCCGGGATAGCCCTTGCTGCCGATTTTGATTGCCTTTTCAAACCCGTCCGCAAACAACACGACGTTTCCGGCAAGCATTGCCGCCATTGCTTCCTCGATTGTCAAAAGGTCTTTCGTATCCGACACGCCGAGACTGTTCTTCTCCAGAGCGTCCTTTACCTGCGCATCCTCCATATCCCACAGGCTGTTCAGCATTTTTCCAATGACCGAATCCGCCAGCATCATATTACTGGCGGCTACCTCAATGTAAATCACGAAACAGTCTGTTTCTTTGTTTTTTCCCAGCTTCATAGGCCGGAAAAGAATATCGTCACATCCCGTTATCATTTCCTGTATGACCCGCTTATTTTCTTCCAGGTTTGCAGATACCTTTCCCATGTTTCAACCGCCTCTTTTTGAATTTTGCATGAAAAAAAGGATAAGATTTTTCTCATCCTTTTTTTCGTAATATGTACAGTTTTTTCCGATTCTATTCGTAACTGTTCAGTACCTTCACAGGTCCGATGCAAAAATCCATGAAGTTACTTCTATTCTTTTTCTTCCAGACTGTTGATAATTGATTCCTTCTGATTTTCAATATGGGTACGAATCGCCATGCCCGCCCGCTCTCTGTCATGCGCATTCAGCGCCTCCCGAATCGCTTCGTGTTCCTTTAGAAGCGCCGGATACATATTCCTGTCCTTTAGATATTCCATGCGGTACCGGTACATCTGCTCCCGAAGATTATTCAAAATCTGAATCAGTCTGCGGTTATTCGTGGCGTCATAGATAATCTCATGAAACTCCATGTCCGCTTTCCCGCAGGCAATGAGATTGTCTCCCTCAAGAGCCCTCCCAAATTCCTCATTCGCTCTTTTCAGTTCCTGAAGCTGGCTGTCTGTAATATTATCGCAGGCGTCCTTTACCGCCAGTTCCTCCAGAGCCGTGCGCACCTGTAAAACATCCTCCAGGTCTTTCACGGTAATCTCCGCCACCTCTGCCCCTTTTCTTGGAATCATCAGAACCAGCCCCTCCAGCTCTAGCTTTCGAATCGCTTCCCGCACCGGCGTCCTGCTGACGCCGAGCCGTTTGGCAAGCTGTATCTCCATCAAACGCTCGCCCGGTTTCAGTTCTCCTTTCAGGATCGCCTGCCGCAGAGTATTAAATACGACGTCCCGAAGCGGCAGGTATTCGTTCATGTCAATCTGAAAATCATCCATCCTTTAAGTCCCCTCCGTTATTAAAAATCCTGGTCAGGTACACCTGCTTCGTCAAAGCGCTGCGGCGCAGCCTTTCACAGGCTGTTTTCGCTTTCTCCTTATCCTCGAACAGTCCGAATACCGTAGGGCCGCTTCCGCTCATCATAGCTCCCAGTGCGCCATACTCCATCAGTTCCGCCTTAATCTCCCCGATTACCGGATACGCCGGAATGGTCACGCTCTCCAGCACGTTTCCCATAAGTGATACCAGACGGTGTAAATCTCCGTCCCGGATCGCCTGTACCTGTCCGTCAATGTCCGGATGTTCCTTCAGCTCTTCTGCTTTCAGATGCGTATAAACAAATTTGGTAGAGACATGGATTCCCGGCTTTGCAAGCACCACATAACATTTCGGCATAGGAGCAAGCCTTGTCAGCCTTTCACCAATCCCCTCCGCCAGCGCCGTTCCACGCATCACACAGTAAGGGACGTCTGCGCCGAGCTTTACGCCTCTGATCATTAGTTCTTCTTTGGAAAGCCCCAGATCAAACATCCGGTTCAGTCCCACCAGCACTGCGGCAGCGTCCGAACTTCCTCCCGCCATGCCTGCCGCTACCGGAATCACTTTGCGCAGTTTAACAGACACGCCTTTTCCAATCCCAAATTCATCCATCAAAAGTTTTGCCGCCTTATATACGAGATTATTTTCGTTTACCGGAAGATAGAGCAGATTCGTCCTGACCCGGATTCCCGGTTTATCCGTCCGGTGAATCTCGATTTGGTCGTAGAGTTTCACCGTCTGCATAATCATACGCACTTCATGATAGCCGTCTTCCCTCTTTTTTACCACATCCAGTCCCAGGTTGATCTTTGCCAGCGCTTTCAGCCTGATTTCTTTCATCGTGTTCTCCTTTGCACTTTGTATACAAAATTCTTTTGTTACTATTCTATCATATGAAATCAAAAAGTCAAGCGTTGCCGGGGACAAAACCACGCGCCAATTCTGGTTTGGCGGGGAGTTTGCGTTCCTTC
>CAJKKX010000102.1 GCA_905200565.1 uncultured Lachnospiraceae bacterium | reverse complement strand
GGTGGAAGCGCCGCAGATGGAGGAGCCGATAAAGAGGGAGAAGATTCTTGGACTTGGCGAGTTTATGAATTTCCCAGGCGTGCTTTCTGCGGATGATGCGGTATTGGACAAGCTGCTGCTGGCGAAAAAAGAAGGCAAGCTGATTGACGGGCATTCACCGGGACTGTCCGGGCTGGCTTTGAACGGTTATGCGGCCGCCCGCATTCAGGGGGATCACGAGTGCGCCACGGTAGAAGATATGCAGGAGCGCATAGCCTGCGGCATGTATGTACTGCTGCGCCAGGGTTCCGCCTGCCATGATCTGCGGACGCTGTTAAAGGGCGTTACGCCGGAAAACAGCCGAAGATGCCTGCTCTGTTCGGATGACCGCCAGCCGAAAACGATTTTACAGGAGGGGCATCTGGACAACCATTTGCAGATTTGTGTGGAGGAAGGGCTGGATGCAGTGACCGCGCTGCGTATGGCGACGCTGAATGCCGCTGAGTGCTTCCGCCTGTATGATCGGGGGGCGATTGCCCCGGGATACCGCGCGGACATTGTGCTTCTGGATGATTTGACGAAGTTCCATGTAGACCGGGTGTGGGTGAAGGGAGTCCTGACGGCGGAAAACGGAACGTATCTGCCGGATGTTACACGCCATGATATTTCCAGCGTGATGGGAAGCGTGCATTTGAAAGATTTTTCAAAAGAGAAATTCCGGATGCACCTGAAAAGGAATCATGTGAATGTGATTGAGATTATGCCGGGCGGCGTGGTGACGAAGAAAGCCACGGCAGAGATTGCGCTGGATGAGCAGGGAGAATTTGTCTGGTCCAGGGATGTGGATCTGGTCAAGGTGGCCGTGGTGGAGCGGCATAAAAACACCCACCACATCGGCATCGGCTTTTTGCAGGGCTACGGCCTGAAGTCCGGCGCCGTGGCCACCTCCATCTCCCACGATTCCCACAATATCATCGTGGTGGGCGTGAATGATGACGAGATGGAGTCCGCAGTAAAGTATCTGGAGGAACAGAGCGGAGGAATCGTTCTGGTGAAAGACGGAAAGGTTGTAGAACGTATGCCAATGCCGATTGCCGGGCTGATGAGCGATCAGTCGGGCGAGTGGGTTGCAGAAAAGCTGGCGGCGCTTCATGAAGCGGCTTATACGCAGCTTGGCATTGATAACACGGTAGAGCCTGTGATGACGCTCTGCTTTATGTCACTGGCTGTTATTCCGGAGATTAAGCTTACGGATATGGGGCTTTTCGACGTGACCAGCTTTTCGTTTATTCCGGTTGAGGCAGAGAATTAATACAAAGGAGAGAGAAAAAATGAATAAAGAGAAAACACTGGTGCCGTTTTTCAGGCGCGGCGATATCGGCGGCGTGTCTTATGCGGTGACGAACAACATCGTCAACTATCTGATTGTCATTGCGACGCTGACGGGGGTTCTCGGATGGCCGGATGACATTGTGTTCGGCTTTGTAGTGCCGGGCATGTCGATCGGTTTGATGCTTGGATGTTTCTACTATGCGTGGATGGGGTATAAGCTGTCAAAGAAGGAGGGACGTGCGGACGTCACGGCGCTTCCTTCGGGCGTGTCCACTCCGGCCATGTTTGTCATTTTGTACGGCGTGGTTATGCCTCTGAGCTATGCGCTGGAGGACCCGAAACTGGCGTGGTCTGCGGCGATGGCGGCATGTTTTATCGGTGGTTTTGTTGAATTTCTGGGCGGATTTATCGGCCCCTGGATGAAAAAGCGCATTCCGAGGGCAGCGCTTCTTGGCACTGTGGCAGGCATCGGATTTATCTGGATGGCTACCCAGGGTGTGTTTGATATTTTAAGCGACCCGATGATTGGGCTTCCGGTGCTGTTTATCGCAGTTGTCGGGGTTTTCGGCGGTTATCTTTTCCCGAAGAAGATTCCGCCGCTGGTAGTGGCGATTGTGGGCGGCATTATTTATGCGTTCTGCCTGGGACGTACTACCGTAGATTTCAGCGGAATCGGATTCTACTGTCCGAACCCTGGGACGAGTATTGAATACTTGATTAATGGTTTTGCAATCGTTGTACCATACCTGACGATTATTATTCCGGTGGAAATCTATAACTTTATTGAGACAATGGATAATGTAGAGGCGTCAAATGCGGCCGGAGATAATTATAACGTGCGCGAGGCGCAGTTTGCAGATGGTATCTGCACCATGATTTCCGCACTGTTTGGCGGCATTATCCCGAATACGGTGTGGCTGGGACATGCCGGGCTGAAGAAAGCAAATGCCGGAATCGGATACTCTATCGTGTCCGGCGTGGTATTTGGAATCGCTGGTATTTTCGGACTGTTTACCTTCCTGAACAGCATTGTTCCTCCGGCGGTGTGCGCAATTACATTCCTATGGTGCGCAGTTGTTATGGTAGCGCAGGCATTTGACGTCTGTGAGAAAAAGCATTATGCAGCCATCGGTATTGCTATGGTACCGTCTGTTGCAGATTACCTGTATACACAGGTGACTGGAGCAGCGGGGCTGGCAGGATATTACACAGAGGTGCTTTCCACAGGAATCAATGACTTTACGGCGGACGTTTCGCAGCAGCTTCTTGATGCGGGCGTTATGTGGAATGGCGTAGCAGCTACGAAGGCGGGAGCGATTCTGATCGGCATCCTGCTTGGAACTATGACGGTCTTTGTCATTGACAAAAAACTGGATAAGGTGGCGGTCACAGGGCTGGTAGGTTATGTGCTGGCGGCGCTTGGGTTTATCCACAGCGCGGCGCTTGGGTTTTATCCGCTCTCCCCGTTTGCGCTTGGATACCTTTCGGTTGCGGTACTTGCGTTTATCCTCCATCTCGGACGGAATTCCTGGTTCAAAGGTCCGGATAAGTTTGATTATATTTAAGAGAAAAGGCGGCTGTATTTCTTCGTGGAATGCGGCTTTTTTTAATTTTGACTAAAAAATGTTAGGATTCATCAGATTTTTATGGTATAATTATATAAAATTTTATCCGCAAAGCAGTACTTTAGAGAATCAGAGAGGAGGGGAGATATGGGAAAAATAGATAAAGTCGCATTCCTGTTTCTGAAAGATGGAAAAATTCTCAGCACACGTTCGAAAGGGAAAGATAAGTATTATATCCCTGGCGGAAAGCGGGAAGGGAATGAGACGGATGTGGAAACGTTGATACGGGAAGTCAGGGAAGAACTCAGTGTTGAAATCGTGGAATCATCTATAAAATTCTATGGGATTTTTGAAGCGCAGGCACACGGACATGCTGAGGGCGTCCAGGTAAGAATGACCTGCTATATGGCAGAGTTTATCGGAAATTTAAAGGCGGATTCTGAAATTGAGGAGATTGTATGGCTGACCTGTGCGGACAGGGAACGGATTTCTCCGGTGGACAAACTCATCTTTGCGGATTTGCAAAAAAAAGGACTTTTGAAGGAGGAAGCAGAATGAAAAAGCAGTTTTTTTTCGTTTTTCTGGCATTGTGCATGGTTCTGGGAACATGGATGCTGCATGTTCCGGCTGTGTATGCGGAAGAGACAGAGGGTGTGGTGATTAACCCTGTGGATTACGGGGCGGATCCGACAGGGGAACAGGATAGCGCCGAGGCTGTCTGGCTGGCGTTCGAGGCGGCAAAAGAAGCCACACAGAATGGTGCTGCTCATGTTACCGTTGAGTTTCCGAAAGGGGAATATCACATCTATAAAGACAAGGTTCAGCAGAGAGAATATCATACCTCGAACACGAACAGTATTGAAAATCCGACGAAATGGATTGGTCTTTTGATCGAAGGACAGGAGAATTTCACGCTGGACGGTAATGGTTCCCTGTTTATGATGCACGGAAATATGATGGCTCTGGCTGTGGTACATTCCAGGAATGTCACGCTGAAGAATTTTTCCTGGGATTTTGGAGTGCCGACGGTAACGGAGATGACAGTATCCGGCATGGGGACGGAGGACGGAAAAGAGTATACAGACTTTTTGATTCCGGAGTGTTTTCCGCATGCCATTTCAGGTAATACGATTACCTGGTACAGTGAAAGGAGTCCTTATACGGGCAATTACTACTGGACGCAGACCGGTATCCACAGCCCGAGTTATGCAGTGGTGGCATATCAGCCGGAGGGCGAGATGTCCAGAAATTATTATACCGGCGACGGGCCGTTTACAAATGTTTCCAGTATTTCCGAAATTGATGCAACCCATGTCCGTATTTTTTATAATTCCAGCCGCCCGTCGATGCAGAAAATGGGAACGGTCATGGAGCTTGCGGGAAATGCGACGCGCCAGACGGCCGGGGCGTTTACCTGGGAGAGTGAAAATGTAACGGCAAGGGAGGTCAATGTGCACTTCATGCACGGTTTTGGATGGCTGATTCAGATGAGCAAGGACGTTTATTATTATGACTGCAATCTGACGCCGAGGGAAGGCTCCGGACACATTACCGTTAGCTTTGCGGACGGACTTCATGCTTCGGGAGCGGCGGGCGACCTGGTAATTGAAAACTGTAATTTCGCCAATACACATGACGACCCGATCAATCTGCACGGAACCTTTACCCGTGTGGAGCAGCGAGTGAACGACAGGCAGCTTGTATTGAAATACATTCATCGGCAGCAGGGCGGTTTCCCGCAGTTCCATGCAGGAGATAAGGTAGCGTTTTTTACGAGGGATACACTGGAATCTACAGATAGTGAAACCTTATATACGGTGGCTTCTGTCGTCAATCCGGGAGAAAACGGGAATGATCTCCGCACGATGCAGGTGACCTTTGAGGAAACGCTTCCTTCCAATTTGAGTGATAAAATTGGAAACGAGCCGAAATACGTAGCAGAAAATGTAACCTATGCGCCGAAAGTAACGATTCGCAACTGTACGTTCTGCCAGGTGCCAACCAGAGGAATTCTGTGTACGACGAGAAATCCGGTTTTGATTGAAGGAAATACCTTTAAAAATATGTCTATGGCGACGATTTTCCTGTCCAATGACTCGAATGAATGGTATGAATCCGGCCCAATCCGTGATATGACAATCCGGAATAATGAATTTTATATTAAGAGTATCGGAAGAACCGCATGGGAGTATGCTCCGGCAGTCTATGTACATCCAGTGACGAAGGGTGGCGGATTTCCATCGGCAGACAATGCGATTCATAAGAATATTACGATTGAGGAGAATACCTTCCATATGGACTGTGATACGGTTGTGAAGGCAGAAAGTGTGGAGAACCTGACGATTAAGAATAATGTTATTCTGCGTACAAATCCGGGTGTTTCCTTACAAATCAGTGCTCCGCAGAATCGTGTTCTGGCGGGTGAGAAGATGACTTTGAACACGGTGGCTGATGGAAACAGACATACGGCTGCGACAGAGAACGTCTATGAATTTACAAAATGTAAAAACGTCACACTGGAAGGAAATACCTATGACGATGGTCTGAAACTGTACGCAGTGCTCAGCGACATGCCGGATGAATATTTAAATAATCATGATGCAGATATTAAAATCGCACATGACAGAAATCAGCCGGCATCTGCCGCAGTATCAGGAATCCGTTACAGGAGCAGCAATCCGGACGTCCTTTCCGTGGATACAAACGGAAGAATGTCGGCAAAGAAGTCGGGAACTGCCGAAGTGCAGGCATATTATGAGTGGAACGGTGAGGAGATTCTTTCGAACAGTGTCACGATGACCGTTGTCGGTGCAGATGAACTGGCGCCGGAGGATGTGGTTACGATCAGCGGCGAAGATCATCAGGTGCTTGACAAGGCAGGTGCGACAGCTTCTTTCTCAGCAGAAACGGCTTCCGGGAAAACGATCACATGGGAAGTAGAAGATTTCCTGACAGGCGGTACGACAGATGCCGCAAGTATTGACGCCAACGGAGTAGTGACGGCGCAGAAAAACGGAATCGTCTGGGTGAAAGCATCCGCAGGATTGAGCGTCGCCCGCAAAGCGGTTATTGTAAGCATACCGGATACAGAGAATATCAGCCCGGATTTTACGATCGTTCGGGAGGATCAAGAAAATTATACGGTGAATCAGGAGAAGGTCGTCATTGATATGCAGAGGGGAGATCTCTATAACAACAACAATTCCGTAGAGAATCTGTTTCTGTATACCATTCCGGCGGAACTTGACAAGAATAACCTGCGTGCGGTTATCCATGTGGAGAATCTTCCGGTAAAGGAAAGCGGACAATGGGATACGGCGTCCTTCCTGCTTTATAAGGATGATGATAACTATATCAGCGTTGGCAAGAAGTCTCACTATGACGGCGTCGTGACCGTAACAGAGACAAATGGAAGTGCAACAGAAACAGGAGGAAACCAGAGCGAGAATAATCTGACAAACGCTTATCTTGGGTTTTATAAAAATGGAAATACGGTTTCTGTGGATTTCAGGACGGAGGGCGGAGAATGGCAGCATGTAAGCGATTTGCAGGCAGCCATGCTGGACAGCGATTATAAAATTGGTTTTACCGCATGGGAGACCAACGACCGGAGCCGGACAGCAGCGTTTTCGGGGCTGCGTGTGGCTTCCGGGAATCTCACCTATGAGCAACTGTGCGCACAGGAGGCTGTTTCTTTCCTGGAATCCGGTAATCAGGCGCCAGTGGCGGAAGATGCAGCTTTTGAAAAAGAAGTTTATGAAGTGGGCGATACCGCCGCTGTAAGTTATCGTTACAGCGATCCGGATGGTGATGAAGAAGGAAAGTCATTGTTTTGCTTTGTTTATGACAATGGAATTCAGGAGATCACGGAGAATCCGAGCCTGAAATTAGAATACGAAGGAACGGTGGAATGCCGCATTTATCCGGTGGATGCAAAAGGCAGACCGGGCATACAGACCGCTACAGAAAAAGTCCGGATAAATCCGGCAAAAATACAGGGAAATCCCGAAAGCCTGAAAAGTGCAGTCGAGGAAGCCGAAAAGGTGGAGCTTGGCAGATATACAGAGGAAAGCGCGGCAAGTTTCAGGCGTGCGCTGGAAGCGGCAAGAAAAGTGATAAACAGCGGCGCCGTGCAGGAGGAAATCGATGCAGCGTTAAAAGCTTTGCAGGATGCAAAGGCAGGATTAAAGCTGAAAACATCCGTGGTGAATCCACCGGCAGTTCCGGCTGTTGGAACAGTCTTTGAAGTGGGGGGCATCCAGTATAAGATTACGAAAGCGGATGCGAAGAACGGTACGGCAGCGGCAGTGAAGCTGACCGGAAAAAAGAAAGCAAAGATGGTAATTTCGGATACTGTTAAGAAGGACGGCTATACCTTCCGGGTGACGTCCATTCAGGCGAAAGCCTTCCAGAAAAATACAAAGGTAAAGACGGTCGTCATCGGGAAAAATGTAAAAACGATTGGCAAGAGTGCATTTTTCAAATGTACAAAACTGAAAACTGTGACATTCCGTACCGTGAAAGCGCCGAAGATCGGCGGGAAGACATTCCGGGGAATGAGGGCGAATGCAAAGGTTACCGTGCCAAAGAAGATGTCTGGAAAGCAGCTTAAAAAACTAAAACTCCAGATGAAAAAGGCAGGGGCCGGCAAGAAAGTATCTTATAAAAAGAAATAATAAAAGAAAGAATAAAAGAAGAGGACAGATAAAGTTATGGCAACAGCAGTTT
>CAJKKX010000101.1 GCA_905200565.1 uncultured Lachnospiraceae bacterium | reverse complement strand
TGGATTTCAGAATCGAAACCTTCCTGGAAGTGTGCCGGTGCATGAATTTTACAAAAGCCGCCCAACATCTGAATATCACACAGCCTACCGTCTCGCAGCACATTCGATGGCTGGAGGATACTTATGGAACGCGGCTGTTCATCTGTCAGAGAAAGAAGATACATCTGACTCCCGCAGGAGAGCTTTTAAAAAATTCTGCCGCCACGATGACACACGACATTTCCTGTCTGAAGGAAAAAATGCAGGAAACCGCTCACAAAAAGCGTTCTCTGAAAATGGGGCTGACCCTCACGATTGCAGAATTTGAAGCTTCGAAAAGCATCTCTTTCTGGTTGAGAAAGGATCCGAACTGTTCTATGCTGTTATCCGTAGGAAACACCAGAAAGCTTTTACAGGAACTGGAAAACGGAACCATTGATTTTGCGCTTGTAGAAGGCAATTTCCCCAGGGATATTTACCATCATAAGCTCTATGCCGTCGAACGGTATATCGCCGTATGCTCGGCAGAAGATTCTTATTCAAAGGGAACCTACACGATTGAGCAGGTTCTTGGCAAACGTCTCATTACGAGAGAAGCCGGTTCCGGCACCCGGAATATCCTGGAACGCTATCTGGAAATGAAAAGCCTGGAAGTGACTGATTTTTCTGCTCTTGTAGAAGCCGGAAGCGTCGATCTCATCAAACAGCTTACGGAATGCGGCTGCGGCATTACGTTTCTTTACGAAACGGCAGTCAGGCAGGAATTGAAAGAAGGCCGGCTGTGCGAAATACAGATCAAGGACATGAATATCACACATGATTTTTCCTTTATCTGGAGAAAAGATTCTATTTTTTATAAAGATTACCTTGAAATCTTCCAAATTATGCAAAAGATCAAAGAAAAAGCTATGGAGGTACAACCATGAAAGTCTTAATCATCGGCGGCGTCGCAGCCGGAACAAAAACAGCGGCAAAGTTAAAACGTGAAGACCGCAGCATCGACGTTACATTAATCACAAAGGATAAAGATATTTCTTATGCCGGCTGCGGACTTCCCTATTATGTAGGCGGACTGATCGAGGAACCGGGCGAGCTTATCGTCAACACCCCGCAGAAATTTGCCGCCCTCACCGGAGTAACCGTTTATACCGGAAGGGAAGCCGTAAAATTAGACAGCGCCGCTAAAACCGTACAGGCCAAAAATCTGGAAAACGGAGAAATGGAAACTTATTCCTATGATCGTCTGGTAATCGCTGTCGGCGCCTCCGCCGCAGTACCTCCAGTAGACGGCATGGACAAAACAGGCGTATTTAAAATGCGGACGCCGGAAGATGCCATGACGATGCGCTCTTATATTGAAGAAAACAATGTCAAAAAAGCGGTTGTCATCGGCGCAGGCTTTATCGGCCTTGAGGTTGCTGAAAATTTGAAAGCGCAGGGAATCTCTGTTACCGTTATTGATTTTGCTTCCCAGGTCATGCCAAACATTCTTGATCCGGAAATGGCAGGCTATGTAAAAAAACATCTCGTCCGGGAAGGAATCCGTGTCATTACCAGCACAAAAGCGGAAGCAGTCCTCGGTGACGACCATGTGACAGGTGTAAAAACCTCCTCCGGCGCCCTTCCGTGTACGCTTCTCGTAGCAGCAGCCGGTATCCGTCCAAATACCGGTTTTCTGGCGGACAGCGGAATTGATATGTTCAAGGGAACCATCAAGGTTGACGCACAGCTAAAAACCAACCTTCCGGACGTCTATGCCGCCGGCGACTGCGTGATGGTGACAAACCGTATTACCGGAGAAGCAAAGTGGGCGCCTATGGGTTCCTCTGCAAATCTGGAAGGCCGCACGCTTGCACAGATTCTTTCCGGTAAAGCAAAGACATTCCCCGGCGTTCTTGGTACCGCCGTTGCGAAGCTGCCAGGTCTGAACTGCGGACGTACCGGACTGACCGAAGCACAGGCGAAAGAAGCCGGCTATGACGTCATCACAGCTCTGGCCGTAACGGATGACAAGGCGCACTATTATCCGGACTCCTCTTTCTTTATCACGAAACTGATCGCCGATAAAACGACACGCAAACTTTTGGGCGCACAGGTTTTCGGCCCTGGCGCAGTAGACAAAATGGTCGACATCGCAGTTATGGGTATTTCTATGAATGCAGCGCTGGAAGACTTTGAAACTGCGGATTTTGCTTACGCTCCGCCATTTTCTACCGCAATTCATCCATTTGTCCAGGCGGTCTATATTCTTCTGAACAAAATACAGGGAACGCTTGTCAGCATGACGCCCGCCGAATACGCCGCCGGAAAAGCAGACAAATACCGTGTGATTGACGCAGCTCCTGTTCCCTCCATTCACGGCGCTGACTTTGTGGACCTTACGAAAGTGAACGGCGAGCTTCCTGGCATTGCCAAAGACGAAAAGCTTCTTCTTGTCTGTGCAAAAGGGAAAAGAGGCTATTTCCTCCAGAATCGCCTGCGTCATTTCGGATATACCAATACGGTCGTTCTGGAAGGCGCGACCTTCTTTAACGATGTGCGCGTGAAAAACCCTGTCGGAAAAATATCCGCTGATGAAGTGACACGGGTAAAAGCGCTGGGATTCCTCCAGGATAAACTGACCGGAGATCACTTCAACTGCCGCGTGATCACCAGAAACGGTAAAATCACCGCAGAAGAAAGCCGTGCCGTGACCGAAGCCGCAGAACTTTTCGGCAATGGGGAAATTACGATGACTTCTCGTATGACACTGGAAATCCAGGGCGTTCCTTTCGAAAATATCGAACCGATTCGTGAATATCTGATGCAGTTCGGCTTACAGACAGGCGGAACCGGCTCGAAAGTCCGCCCGGTCGTATCCTGTAAAGGAACTACCTGCCAGTACGGTCTGATCGACACCTTTGATCTTTCCAATGAAATCCATAATCGGTTCTTTGTAGGCTACAGCGATGTAAAGCTGCCGCACAAATTTAAAATTGCCGTTGGCGGATGTCCAAATAACTGTGTAAAACCGGATTTAAACGACCTGGGTATCATCGGTCAGAGAGTACCTGAAATTGATATGGATAAATGCAAGGGCTGTAAAGTCTGCCAGATTGAAAAGAATTGTCCGATTCACGTAGCAAAACTGATAGACGGCAAGGTTTCTGTTGATCCGGAAGCCTGCAACCACTGCGGAAGATGTATCGGGAAATGTCCGTTTAAAGCATTTGAGCAATACACCAACGGATACCGCGTTTACATCGGCGGAAGATGGGGTAAAAAAATTGCAAGAGGACGCTATCTGGACAAAATCTTTACGGACAAAGAGGAAGTCCTGGCAGTCGTTGAAAAAGCAATCCTTCTCTTCCGTGAGCAGGGAATTACAGGCGAACGTTTTGCTGACACGGTATCCCGTATTGGCTTCGAAAACGTACAGGAACAGCTTCTTGCTGATGATCTTCTTTCCAGAAAGAACGAAAATCTCACCGCTCAGAAGCACTTAAAAGGCGGCGCAACCTGCTAATATTACATAAAAGAATCTGCTTCTGAAAAAGAAAAACGCCGCCGAAGGCTGACACAGTTTCTATCCTGCTGCCAGCTTTCGGCGGCGCTGCGATTTTAATAAAGATTTTTCACCTTAAATTCCTTTTCCGCCTCACGTCTCTGATCCCGCTTCGCAATATCCTGCCGCTTATCATAAAGCTTCTTTCCTTTGGCGATTCCAATCTCCATTTTTACCAGACTTCCTTTAAAATAAACTTTCAAAGGAACCAGCGTATAACCCTTTTCCGCCATCTTCCCGGTCATCTTGTTGATCTCATAGCGATGCATCAGAAGCTTTCTGACACGCAGAGGGTCTTTATTAAAGATATTCCCCTTTTCATAGGGACTGATGTGCATTCCATATACGAAAACCTCTCCGTTTTCTACACGGATAAAAGATTCTTTCACACTGCATTTTCCCATGCGCAAAGACTTCACCTCTGTTCCGTGAAGCGCAATCCCAGCCTCATAGGTGTTCTCAATAAAATAGTCATGATATGCCTTTTTATTGTTTGCAATTAGCTTTACTGTCTGTTTTCCCACTTATTCCTCTCCTTCTTCCGCCAATTCAAAGTCAATCAGGCGGCTCTTTTTATCCGCCCCCAAAACACGGATTTTCACCCTCTGGCCTAATTTATAAACTTTTCCTGTATCTGCCCCTGCCATATCAAAGCTTTCTTCCCGATAATAGTAGCGGTCATCATACAGATTGGTCACATGCACCATACCTTCGACGGTATTCTCCAATTCCACGTAAAAGCCCCAGTTCGTCATACCGGAAATGACCCCGGAAAACACTTCTCCCACATGCTGTTCCATATATTCAGCCTTTTTCATCTTCTCGGTCTCACGCTCCGCTTCATCCGCCCGGCGTTCCATCTGGCTGGAGTGAGACGCCACCTCTGGCAGGATTCCCTGATAATGGCTGATTTTGTCCTGGTTCATCCTTCCTCTTAAGGCGTCCTTGATAATCCGGTGAATCTGCAAGTCCGGATAGCGCCGGATCGGAGAAGTAAAATGACAATAGTATTTCGCTGCCAGCCCGAAATGACCGCTGCATTCCACCGTATACTGCGCCCGTTTCATGGAACGCAGCGTCAGGCGGCTAATCATCGCTTCCTCCGGAGCACCCTCGATTCTGGCCAGCAGCTTCTGAATCTCCTTTGGATGAATCTCATCTCTGTTATTTTTTATCGCATAGCCGAAATTGTTGATAAACAAAGCAAGCTGCTGAATCTTCTCCGGGTCCGGATTCTCATGCGTCCGGTATACGAAAGGCAGTTCCTGCCAGTAAAAATCCTGTGCTACCGTCTCGTTTGCCAGCAGCATAAAATCCTCAATGATCTTTGTGGCTACATTTCTGTCATAAGGCTTTATCTCGGTTGGACGTCCCTGTTTATCCAGAAGAATCTTCGATTCCGGAAAATCAAAATCAATCGAACCACGTTTTTTCCTCCGTGCCCGCAAAAGCACTGACAGCTCCTCCATCCGCCGGAACATGGGAACCAGCTCCCGATATTCTTCGGCTTCCGTCTCATCCCCGGACAGAATCTTTTTCACACTCGTATAAGTCATCCGCCGGTCTACACGAATCACAGTCTCCGCAATCTGGTGTCCAATCACATTTCCCTTTTCGTCCATATCCATAAGACAGCTCAGCGCCAGTCTGTCCGCCCCCTGATTCAAAGAACAGATGCCATTGGACAGCCGGTGCGGAAGCATCGGTATCACACGGTCTACGAGATAAACGCTCGTTCCTCTCTTTAACGCTTCCCGGTCGAGCGCACTGTTTTCCTGGACATAGTTCGTTACGTCTGCAATGTGTACGCCCAGATGATAGAGATTTCCCTCTTTCGTAATAGAAATCGCATCATCCAGATCCTTCGCATCCTCTCCGTCAATGGTAACCATCTGCCAGTCCCTTAAATCCATTCTTCCAAGACAATCCGCCGCCGTGACCTCGCATCCGACACGCTCTGCCTGATTCAGAACCTTTTCTGGAAATTCCAGCGGCAGGTCATAAGCATACACGACCGACAGGACGTCCGTACCCGGATCATTCACATGCCCGATAATCTCTTTTACTTTTCCCTCAGGACTCTTCTCATCGCTGCCGTAATCTGTAATCTCCACGACCACCTTGTGTCCGTTCACTGCCCCTCTGGAATGCTCGATCGGAATGAAAATATCTTTTGTAAATTTCAGGTTATCCGGAATCACAAAGCCAAAATTCCGGCTCTGCTGATACGTTCCCACAATTTCGGTAATCGCATGGTCAAGAACCTTGATCACCACCCCTTCCCTGCGCTTGCCCGTCTTTGCCGGAAGCAGGGAAATCTGCACCGTATCGCCATGAACGGCCGCACCTGCGTTTGCTTCCGAAATAAAAATATCCTCTTTTTCCTCTTCAAGCTCTACAAAGCCAAATCCTCTGGCGTTTCCTACAAATTTTCCGGTAAATACAGGCGTTTCCGCAATTTTATATTTCCCGCGTTTCGTCTGCTCTACTTTTCCGTCCCTGATCAATTCCTCCAGAACCTCCAGAAGTTCCTCCCTGTTTTCTCTTGGCACCTGTAGGATAATGGCCAGCTCTTTTATTTTCATCGGTACATACTGTTTGTCATTCATCAGGTTTTCCAGAACCTGTTTTCGCTTTTCCAATAAACTCTTTTCCATTTTCTTCTCTCTTCATCGTATGATGCCAGGGTCAAAAGTCAAATTCCGCGTTATGCCCGCACATAAGGGAAGCACGAAATGCCAGGCAATCCGTATGGCATCTTTTGACCTCAATATCATCTTATTCTTATATGGTAAAAAACACTCTTGCATCATTTACAAGAGTGTTTTAGTATTCCTAGAAATTCAGATTTAATACAACTGCCAAAACAATAAATCCAACTGCCAAAAACTTCGTCGCCTTTACAAGAGTGCCCTCAATGGAACGTCCCTTATTTTTTCCCCAGTAAGTATCCGAAATACCACCAATGCTTCCAAGTCCTGCGGATTTACCTTCCTGCATCAATACAATGACGGTTAATGCGATGCAGACAATTACAAATATAATCTGAAGTACCAGTCTTAAAGTCTCCACTTCCCACACCTCCTATGCTAAACATGTTAAGTCTACCATAGAAGCAGCGGCTTGTCAAATAAAATCATGGTTCCGCATTTCCTTCTGCAAAAAAGTCATTTGTCCTGCGATAAGTCTCACAAATTCCTGCATATTGGGAAATTTCCAATATGCTCTGCTTCGTGCGTGGCTGTGATTCAAGAGCCTTTTTCAAGCCCTGGAGCATTTGCATCGTGCGTTCCACCGCCTTTTTCTCCCTGCTTTCTCTTCTGCGCATCCAGAGAATCGTATCTTCTGTTCCGGTCAGAACACGATCCAGCTTTTCTTCCAGCTTTTCAATCCCGTTTTCCATATGTTCCCGCATCAGGATGTCTCCTAAGGACTCCTGGGACTGTGACATCTTTTCGTAAATATAATAAACAGATGCTAAATTTCTATATGTAGGAACGAGAATCGGATTCCGATAAGCATCCGCCAGTAGCAGCGTGACTCTCTGTAGCTCATTCATCCCCAAAAGTTCCTGATATACGCAGGTACGTACCTGCCTTTTCTGCTCCAGATTGTGCTTTATTTCCCTGATAATTCGATATTTCTCCACTTCCAGATCCCTTAAATCGCGAAGATATACCAGCAAGGCGTCTCTGTTCATCGCGTTTTCCTCCTGCTGTTCATTTTCACGGCATCCAGTCGTCTGTTTCACAAAGTAGACTTTTTGAAACAGTTGATTTATAATATTTTTGCCGAAAAAATGTCCATAAATCAGAATGGAAGGAAGGCTTTTTAAGTGTATCCAGTCGTCTACTATTTGTTACAGATATTTCCTTTTTTCTCCAGTCTTTCACAGCATCTGCGGTAAAAAGTGGAATGGCTCATTTTTAAAGCATCCGCCGCTTTTCTCGTCGATATTTCTCCCCGTTCCCACATTTCGAAATACTTACCAAATTCGTTTGGGACTGCTGCTTTTTGACAGCCAAACTTTATTCCTTTTGCCTTTGCCGCTGCAATTCCCTCTGCCTGACGCTGTTTAATAAAGGTACGCTCCGTTTCCGCTA
>CAJKKX010000100.1 GCA_905200565.1 uncultured Lachnospiraceae bacterium | reverse complement strand
GCCCGGAAAGCGGGAAAACCAGCCGGAAAAGGCATTGCGCCAGGGAGAACGAATGAAACGCATGCTTACGTTTCTTCAGGAACATTTTTCTGAGACGATAACGATTCGGCAGATTGCGTCCAGTGCGGCAGTCAGTGAAAGTGAGTGTATGCGTTGTTTTCATGATACGATTGGGCTAACGCCAATTGCCTATCTGAAAAACTACCGTTTACAATATGCCGCTGAGCTGCTGGGAAGGACGGGGCACCCTGTTTCGCTCATTGGCGAGCGGTGCGGCTTTCAGGAGATGAGTTATTTCGCCAGGGCGTTCAGACAGAAATATGGATGTACGCCTTCACAGTATCGAAAGACATCAGGGAAGGAACAGGAAAACTGAAAAAGTAGTGCTTGCATGTTGATTTCATTTTTACTATAATAATAGACTAGAAAAATACATATCTACATTTAGGAGGAGAAGAACGTGAATATTATGACGCTGTTAAATGCGATGCCGGGAGCCTGCGCCCAGGGACTGATCTGGGGAATTATGGCGATCGGCGTGTACATTACCTATAAGATTCTGGATCTTGCAGATCTTACGGTAGATGGAACGATGTGTACAGGCGGTGCGGTCTGTATCATGATGATGATGAATGGACATTCCGTAGGAGTTTCGCTGCTGTGCGCCTTTCTGGCCGGTATGCTGGCGGGACTTGCGACCGGTATCTTCCATACGGCGATGGGGATTCCGGCAATTCTGTCAGGAATTTTAACACAGCTTGGCTTGTACTCCATCAATCTGAGGATTATGCTTGGAAAATCAAATCAGGCGCTCAGTGTAGATAAATATAATCTGCTGGTATCCCTCAGATATGTAAAAGGCGTACCGTTTTATAAAAACAGCATTTTTGTAACGTTGATTTTTATTGTTGTGATTATTGCGCTTCTTTACTGGTTTTTTGGAACAGAGCTTGGATGCTCTATCCGTGCTACCGGCTCGAATCCGAATATGTCCAGGGCACAGGGAATTAATACAAATATGCGGAAAATTATCGGATTGATGCTTTCGAATGGTATTGTGGCGCTTGCCAGTGGACTTTATGCCCAGTATCAGGGATTTGCAGACGTCAATATGGGAAGAGGTGCGATTGTGATCGGATTGGCGGCGGTCATTATCGGACAGGTCGTATTTGGAAAGATTCGCGGCAATTTTGCGTTTAAGCTTTTTGCTGTAGCGCTTGGAGCGATCATTTATTATCTGGTAATCCAGGTTGTGCTGTGGCTCGGTCTGAATTCGAATGATCTGAAGCTTCTTTCGGCTCTCGTGGTGGCAGTGTTCCTGGCGGTTCCTTATTTAAAAGGGAAATATTTTTCGAAATCTGTAAAAAAAGGAGGTTCTGCCAATGCTTAAGATAACAGGTGTAAAAAAGACATTTAATGCAGGAACGATCAATGAAAAAGCTGCGTTAAGAGGATTGGATCTTACTTTAAATGAGGGAGATTTCGTGACGGTTATCGGTGGAAACGGAGCGGGAAAATCTACGATGCTGAATGCGATCGCAGGCGTATGGCCGGTAGATGAAGGAAGTATTTTCATTGATGATATGAATGTGACAAAACTTCCGGAGCATAAACGGGCGGGCTATCTGGGACGTGTGTTTCAGGATCCGATGACGGGAACTGCCGCCAGCATGATGATAGAAGAGAATCTGGCTCTTGCCGCAAGACGTGGTACGAGAAGGGGCCTCAGGCGTGGAATTACCAGCAGTGAAAGAGAAGAATATAAGGAACGGCTGAAAATTCTGGATCTGGGACTGGAGGAGCGCCTGACTGCAAAAGTCGGTTTGCTTTCCGGCGGACAGAGGCAGGCGCTGACACTTCTTATGGCGACTTTGAAAAAGCCGAAGGTGCTTCTTCTGGACGAACATACGGCAGCGCTTGATCCGAAAACAGCGGCGAAGGTACTTGAGGCTACAGACCGCATCGTTGAGAAGGATCATCTGACTACGATCATGATTACGCATAACATGAAAGACGCCATCACGCATGGAAACCGCCTGGTGATGATGTATGAAGGCCGTATCATTTATGACGTCGCTGGAGATGAAAAGAAGAAACTGCATGTTTCGGATCTGCTGGCCAAATTTGAGCAGGTGAGCGGAGACGAATTTGCAAACGACAGGATGATACTGGCTTAAAGATACTGTGAAAGAAAAAGACACCTGATGCACAGAGAAATCTGCAAGGGTGTCTTTTTGCTGGCCTGAAGTGTTATACTGGGTGGTTTTGGCAGATTTCATCAAATTATCGAAAAAAATACAATCAGAGTTGTTGAGATTGAATATAGGTTGTGTTATAATGTGTCTGTATAAGCAGGGGTATGTCCATACTCTGTTAAAAAAATAGCAAAATTATGGTGTGAAAGGAGGCAGAGGACGATGCACCTGGTAAAAGATGAAAATGGAAATATCTGTGCACATACGCATGACCACGTACATCCCCATACACATGAAGGAAATCTGGAGCACACCCATGTTCACAGCCATGAACATGGTCATGAGCATGACCATAACCATACACATTCCCATGAGGAGCATTCCTGCGGACAGGATTCCTGTGGAGAATGTCAGGGATGCGGACATGAACACGATGCGGCTGATAAAAATACTGCATTGCTGACGTATATGTATCAGCATAATCAGAGTCATGCTGCGGAATTGGATCAGATGGCAGGAAAGCTTCAGCAGGAAGGAATGGACAAGGCTGCGGAGCAGATCAGAAGAGCAGTAGACGAGTTCCAGAAAGGAAATATGTATCTGAACCTGGCGCTTGCCATGGTGAAGGATGGAAAGCAGGAGGGGTAACCTATGTGTTTGGCTACAGTTTATAATAAAACACAGGAACCTGACAGCGTTATTTTACAGTTTGTCAGCAGACTGGAAGTGGACGGAACCACGATTACACTTACCGATGTGATGGGCGAGACATGCACGGTCGAAGGAAGTATCCGGTCGGTCGATCTTGCAGGAAGTACAGTTGTAATTAACTGCGTGGAGTAGCGGTTAAGATAAAAAAGGAAAATGTGGAGGTAGTTTTAAATGGCAAAATTATCAGAAATGATGAAGGAAAAGCAGTTACTTTCTTTTGAGCTTTTCCCACCAAAAACAGACAAAGGCATGGCAAATCTTCCAGGAACGATTGAAAAGCTCTGTGAGTTTCATCCGGAGTACATTTCCTGTACATATGGAGCCGGCGGCACAAATGTCGGAAAGAACCTGGATGTATGTCAGATGATCAAGGATGCGGGAACCGTGCCGGTAACACACTTTACCTGTATCGGAAACACCCGTGAAGGAATTAAGGAACAGCTTGAGAACTATCTGAATCATGGAGTAGATCATATGCTGGCGCTTCGCGGCGATCTTCCGTTCGGATGGACGGGAACTGGCGGAGATTTCAAATATGCGACAGATCTGGTTGCTTTTGTACGGAAAGAGTTTGGCGACAAATTTGAAATTGCGGTAGCCGGTTCACCGGAAGGACATATTTCATGCCGCAGCCTGGATGCAGACGTGGCGGTCCTGAAACAGAAACAGGATAATGGCGCAGATTATATTATGACGCAGCTCTGCTGGGATATGGAGCAGTTTAAACGCTGGCAGGATAAACTGGACAAAGTAGGAATTACCATGCCGGTTGATGTGGGCATTATGCCGATTCTTGATCAGGCAGCTACGATTAACATGGCTCTTTCACGTAACGCATGCGTAATGCCGCGCGCACTGTGCGAGCTGATTTCAAAATACTGGATTTTCCCGAATCCGTTCGACAAGGAGCCGTTTGACGCAGCGGTTGACCAGAAGAAAGCGGACTTTAAGAAAGCAGGCATTGAGTACACCATCAAACAGATCGACGAGTACCGTGCGCTTGGTATTAATGGAATCCATCTATACGCGCTGAATAAATGGAAAGATGTAACGGATATCATCAATGAGTCCGGCATCCGTACAATGGTTTAAATTTTACTTTCCAAAAAGGAGTGCAGTTTTATGTCATTTACTATAGCAGTCGCCGGAAAAGGCGGGGTTGGAAAGACAACGCTTTCCGGACTTTTGATCGATTATCTTTGCAGAAAGGGAAAAACTCCTGTCCTGGCAGTCGATGCAGATGCAAATTCCAATCTGAATGAAGTGCTGGGAATTGAGGTTGAAATGACTTTGGGGGAAATTCGGGAAGAAGTAACCAGAGCGGAGATGAGCAAAGAAAATCCGATTCCCAAAGGAATGACGAAAGCAGATTATATGGAGTTTATGTTTAACCGCTGTCTGGCGGAAGCAGATGATTATGATTTGCTTGTAATGGGACGTTCACAGGGAAAAGGATGCTATTGCTTCGTAAATGGCCTTTTACAGAGCCAGCTTGCAAAGCTGGCTCCTCACTATCCATATATTGTGGTAGACAATGAGGCGGGAATGGAGCATATCAGCAGAGGGATTCTTCCGAAGGTCAACACCTTCATTTTGATCAGCGACTGTTCCAGACGGGGCGTGCAGGCGGTGGGGCGCATCGCAGAACTGATTCGGGAATGCGAGATGAAGCCGGATTCCATCGGCCTGATTATTAATCGAGCCCCAAATGGAGAACTGAACGAAGGAACAAAGGAAGAAATTGAAAAGCAGGGACTGCATCTGCTTGGCGTTATTCCGCAGGACACAGACGTTTATGAGTATGATTGCGACGGAAAGCCGACGGTGGAACTGCCGGAGACTTCTCCGGTCAGAAAAGCATTGTATGATATTTTAGACAATCTTTTCGAAAAGCAGATTTAAATCTCCCCTTACCGAAAGGGGAGTTTAAAAGAAGAAAAATATCCCATGGGGGCGGATGGGATAAAATCGCCTATGATGTAAGATCCAAATTTTTAAGGAGGTTTATGATGGGAAACTTTAAATTAACATCAGTAGAGGAATTTGAGGCGGCTACCGCGAAATTGCTGGAAACAGGCAAGAAGGTCGGAGCGGACGCATGGCAGTACAGGGTTGCAAATCAGACTCCTCATTGTAAGTTCGGCGAGCAGGGCGTTTGCTGTAGAATCTGTTCTATGGGTCCATGCCGTATTACACCAAAGGCTCCAAGAGGAATCTGCGGATGTGATGCACATGGTATCGTAGCAAGAAATTACCTGAAATTTACAGCAGGCGGCGCAGCGACACATTCGGATCACGGACGTGAAATCTGCAACACCCTGTATCATGCAAAACCGGAAGGCCCTTACAAGGTAAAAGATCCGGAGAAACTGATTCGTATCGCAAAGGAATGGGGCGTAGAGACGGAAGGAAAAGATATTTATGATCTGGCTCATGAGATGGCAGTTCTCGGAATGGGAGAGTACGGAAAGGTATTCGGAAACCAGAACTTCTTAAAAAGAGCGCCGCAGCATACGCAGGAGCTCTGGCAGAAAGAAGAAATTGCTCCACGCGCGATTGACCGTGAGGTATCCTGTTCCTTACATATGACACATATGGGATGCTCCTCCAAGCCGGAAGCGCTGATCAGACAGTCTCTGCGTGCAGGTCTTTCTGACGGCTGGGGCGGTTCTATGGCGGGTACAGAGTTCTCAGATGTGCTGTTTGGTACCCCGAAGCCAATCGATACCGAAGCGAACCTCGGCGTTATGGAAAAAGACAATGTAAATATTGTCGTTCACGGACATGACCCGTCATTATCCGAGATGATCTGCGAATATGCAGATGACCCTGAAATGATCGCATACGCAAAAGAAAAGGGTGCAAAGGGCATTACCGTTTCCGGCGTCTGCTGTACTTCAAATGAGGTGGCTATGCGCCGCGGTATTCCGATGGCAGGTAACTTCTTACAGCAGGAAAATGTAGTATTGACAGGCGCCTGTGAGGCAATCGTTGTTGACGTACAGTGCATTTTCCCTGCACTTGGGCCACTGAGCAAATGTTTCCATACAAAATTTGTAACCACATCGCCAATCGCACAGATGCCGGATTCCGAGTTTATCCGCTTTGAGGCTGACACGGCGGCTGAGAATGCAAAAGCGATCGTAAAGATGGCGATTGATAATTTCGTAAACAGAAAGCCGGAGCTGGTATACATTCCGGATATGAAGCAGAAGGCAACCGTAGGTTATTCAGTAGAAGCCATTGTTAAGACCCTGGATGGCGTTACGAATTCACAGGTAGACGAAACCGGAACAACGAAGCCGTTAATCGAGTGTATTACTTCCGGCGTTATCCGTGGCGCGGTAGCTATGGTAGGATGTAACAATCCAAAGATCAGACCGGATTCCGCACATATTGATCTGATGAAAAAACTGATTGCAAACGATATCATCGTCGTTGCCTCCGGATGTTCCGCACAGGCTGCTGCAAAAGCAGGTCTGATGGATAAAGAAGCAAAGGAACTCTGCGGCGCAGGTTTGAAACGTGTATGTGAACTGGCGGATATTCCTCCGGTACTGCATATGGGTTCCTGTGTAGATATTTCACGTATGATGGTTCTGGTGGCAGAGCTGGCAAAGGATTCCGGCCTGAATATTTCCCAGCTTCCGGTTGTAGGATGCGCGCCGGAGTGGATGTCTGAGAAGGCAGTATCCATCGGTAACTATGTAGTGGCTACAGGTCTTGACACCTTCCTGGGTGTAGATCCGTACGTATCCGGTTCCAGCGAGGTTGCAGAACTGCTGACAGGCGGCATCCGTGACTGGGTAGAGGCGGCTTATACGGTAGAGAAAGATATTGACAAACTGGGCGATGCCATGATTGCAAGAATCGAAGAGAAGAGAGAGGCAATCGGTATCTAAAATAGAAAAAGCGGTAAAGGATGAATCACTATGAAGATTGCAGTAACCGGAAAGGGCGGCGTGGGTAAAACCACTTTTGCCGCCACACTGGCAAGATTGTATGCAGAGGAAGGCAGGACTGTCCTGGCGGCAGATGTAGACCCGGATGCAAATTTGGGCCTTGCACTTGGATTCCCGGAAGATTTGCTGGATTCCATCGTTCCAATTACAAAGATGCGTAAGCTGGTGCAGGAGCGCACCGGTGCGAATGACGATAATAAATTTTATAAGATTAACCCAAAGGTAAACGATATTCCCGACACTTATTCCAAGACCTGCAACGGAGTAAAGCTTCTGGTACTTGGAACGGTGGATACGGCCGGAAGCGGCTGTGTGTGCCCGGAACATGTCATGCTTCGGCGGATTATCAATCATCTGGTGCTTCGCAGCGATGATGTGGTGATTCTCGATATGGAAGCGGGACTGGAACATCTGGGACGGGGAACGACTGCGGGAATGGATCAGTTTGTGGTAGTCATTGAACCGGGAGCCAGAAGCATTCAGACCTATAAAAACGTAAAGAGGCTGGCCGAGGGGCTGGGCGTGAAGCAGGTGCGCGTCGTAGCGAATAAAGTACGGAACAGAGCAGATGAAGAATTTATCAAATCCAGAATTCCAGAAGAGGATCTTTTAGGATTCATTCACTATAATGAGGAAGTCATTGATGCGGACCGCCAGGGAAAATCACCTTTTGATTTCGGCGGGGAAGCGATCAGTGAAATCAGAAAAATAAAAGAAAAAATGTAACTATTCAGAACAGGTCGAAGCACTTGCTGCTGAGACCGTGAAAACATGAT
>CAJKKX010000099.1 GCA_905200565.1 uncultured Lachnospiraceae bacterium | reverse complement strand
TATTTCAATGAGTAATCAGAGTTTTGTAACAGTTATTTAATAAAGAATTTCCTGCGGGAAATTCTTTAAAAAAACCAAATGTGGAAAGGTTTCCACAAGAAAGAATGGAGGGTTAGTAAATGAAAAAACAGATCAAAAAAATTGCCGCATTGGGTATCACGGCTGCTATGGCACTTTCCGCATCTATGCTCGCAAGTGCAGAAGGAGAAACACTGCGTGTATTAAACTGGGGCAATACGGAAGAAGAGCAGATTGCGAACGATGCAATTGCGCGCTTTAATGAAGCTTATCCTGATGTGACGGTGGAGCAGACCTGTGTGCCGGTAGAATCCTGGTCTGATTTTGTTCAGAAATGGATCACGATGTGTACCTCCGGCGAGACCCCGGATGTAATCAGTATCGGTCTGGAAGCTGCACAGATGGCGGTGAGCAACGATCTGCTCCTTCCGCTGAATGATATCATTGATGCAGATGAAGACCTGACCGCAAAGAAGGGTGAGTATGCGGAAGTGCTTCTTGACGGTTTCAGCGTGGATGGAAGTATTTACGGTCTGCCGAATGGCACACAGACAATGGTGGTCTATTATAACAAAGAGATGTTTGACGCAGCAGGTATTGCTTATCCGCAGGATGGCTGGACATGGGATGAATTTATGGAGACGGCAAGAGCGCTGACCACAGATGAGGTATATGGTTTTGGGCTGTCCAGTTCCTACTTCCAGCTGACACCGTGGTGGGCGACAAATGATGCTTCTCTGGTGGCTGATGATGGTGTTACACCGACGATCAACAGTGAGGGTATCGTAGAAGCAGTAACTTTCTTAAATGATATGGTGAAAGAAGGGGTTACACCGGATCCGATCAGCTCTGATGTATATACGATGTTCTCCGCGAAAAAGCTCGCTATGGTTGGTGCGGGACGCTGGGTACTGAATACATGGATAGATGCAGGACTGACGAATGATACGTTTGATTGCGTACAGTGGCCGGTGAACAAGAAAGAAGGATCTGTATATGGAGGGTCTGCGTGGTGCATCAGCTCTGCGACGGAGCACCAGGATCTTGCAGTTGCACTTCTGAAAGAAATGGTTTCTGATGAAACACTGACTGCAGTGGCAGCGGGAGGCCAGCAGGTACCGCCGACAGAGGGACTGGCTACGGATACGGCGATTATGGGGACAACTCCGGATAACATTCTGGGCATCTGGAAGGCGGTTACCATTGCCTCCCCCATCTCCGCGCCGACTTATTTTGGTGATCTGGAGCAGACGACACTTCGCGCTCTCGAAGAAGTATTCTCAGGTGCAAAAGAGCCGCAGGCAGCGTTGGATGACGCACAGGCTGAAATTGAAAGTGCAATTCAGTAATACATGGAGGGCGCTCTCGGGGCGCCCTTTGATTTTTCCTGGAAATAAGGGGGAATATAGTATTGAACAAAAAGAGGTATAAAAGAAAATGGAATAAAAAAGAACTCAGAGCGGCATATTTGTTTACATTGCCGTCGTTTATAGGGTTCCTGTGTTTTGTGCTGATCCCCATTATTTGGGTCATCATTATTTCTTTTCAGAAGTATAACGTGTTTACTACCGCGAGTACCTGGGTGGGACTTAAAAACTACCAGAAAATCTTTTCAGATACCCGTTCGCTTACGGCACTGAAGAATACGCTTTGGTATACAGTCTGCTGTGCGGTTGGCAATACAGCAGCCGGTCTGATCCTGGCTGTCCTGGTGGATGATATCTTACCGAAAAAGCTCAGCGTATTTTTCCGGTCCGTCTATTTCTTTCCATCGCTGGTCGGACTGACTTTTGTGGCAATTATCTGGCAGGCATTTTTTCAGACGGATGCCGGCGTGATCAATTATTATCTGGGAAAGATCGGGATTTCAAAAATTGGTTGGCTGAGCAATCAGAGCTTTTCCAAGATATCCGTATTGATCCTGGACTGCTGGAAAAATGCCGGAATGTCGATGCTGCTGATTTTGGCGGGACTGCAGAACGTGGATCGCGGATTACTGGAGGCTGCAAGTATTGACGGAGCAAATGCCTTCCAGAGATTTTTTCGGGTAATTATTCCGGTGGCATCTCCGCAGATTTTCTTTGTGCTGATCATGAATGTGACAGGAGCCCTGAGAATCTACGAATCGGTTTATGTACTGACCGGCGGCGGACCGGGAGATTCCTCGCGAAGCCTGGTCATGCTGATTGCGGAGAAGGGCTTTACATCCTTTGATTATGGAACGGCATCGGCGCTGTCGGTCATGCTGCTGGCATTAATTGCTGTTGTAACCGTCATTCAGTTTGTAGGAAGTAAATGGTGGGTGCATTATGAATAGGAAAATTACAGTATTCGGTAAAAAAATAAAGGTGAGCCATATCCTGCTTACGATTATTATGCTGATGATCGCATTTATCATGATCGCACCATTTTTGTGGGTGTTTTCCGCATCTTTGCGGCCTTATAGTGAGGCGACTGCGCTGCCGCCAAAGTGGCTGCCGCCGTCCTTTTCAGAGATGAGACTGAAGTATTATGCAAAGCTGTTTTCCGGCACCATTCCGTTTTTTACATTTATGGGAAACAGCCTGAAGATGAGTACTGTAATTACACTTGGCATGGTATTTCACGGAGCGATTGCGGGATATGCATATGCGAAATTTAATTTTCCGGGAAAAAATCTGATGTTTGGCATGATGATGGTAGCGATGATGGTCCCGGTACAGGTGACGATTGTTGCGCTATATAAAATCATGAATCTTCTGGGAGTTATTAACACGTCGCTTGCCGTTACACTGCCTTCTATCCTGGGGGCAAGCTGCCCGGGGCTTGCCGGTGCCTTTGGTGTATTTATGATGAGACAGTTTTTTCTGTCGGTTCCAAGAGAACTGAATGAGGCAGCTGCTATTGACGGAGCAGGACCCATCCGCACGTTTGTGGAAATTATGGTACCGATGGCAAAGTCCACGCTGGCATCGCTGGCGATCATTGTATTTACGTTTTCCTGGAATGATTATTTTACAACGTTTATCATGATTAACGATACAGAAAAATTGTCATTGCCGGTAGGAATTCTGTCCATTCGTCAGCCGTATGCAACGGGAGATAATGTAGAGTTTGCAGCAGTCGTACTGTCGATACTGCCGGTGCTGATCGTATTTATTATCGGGCAGAAGTGGATTGTGAAGAGTATGACCCATGTAGGCGTCAAAGGATAATGAATCAGTAGGAGGATTATGAAATGAATAAAGAAGCATTGCATTCGAAGGTGGAATTGTTTGAGACAGGAGGCGAGATCTCTTATCAGGGAGATGCGTCAGTGGCAAAATTTCTTCTGGGCGGTCTGGGAACCGGAAATATTGCGGTGGGTCCGAGAGGTGAGCTGAGAGACTGGGAAATTTTTAACTGGCCGGGCAAGGGACAGTTTGTGCCGTTTTCTTTCTTTGCAATCTGGGCGAAGGAAGAGGGAAAAGAACCGGTTGCCAGAATTCTGGAATCGAAAATTAAACCGCCATATTACAAATCACACGGTTTTTTAAACGGTGAGCTGGCGGGAATCCCGCGATTTGAAAAATCGAAAATGGTAGGAAAACAGCCCTTTGTGTATGTAGATCTGGAGGACAGCAAGGTGCCGCTGAAGGTGCGCATGGAAGCGTATACGCCTTTCATTCCGCTTGATGCGGACAATTCCGGTATACCGACGGCTATTATCAAATATAAAATCAGTAATCCGACAAACAGGCCGATCGATGTTTCTGTAGTGGGAACGCTGGCAAATGTGGTTGGATTTGACGGATATGATGTATTTAACAATGTCAAGCTGGTTGACCAGGTGGAAAATGAGTACCGGGAAGAAGGAGAGCTGAAGGGCTGGTATTATACTGCAAAAAATCTGAAAGAAACGGATATGAAGTTTGGGTCCATGTCGATCGCGACTACCAATAAGAATGGGATCACGCATAAAAAATGGCTGCATGGACAGTGGACGGATAATGCGCAGGACTTCTGGGATGACTTTACGGAGGACGGAAAACTTACGGAAGAGGAAGAAATTGAGGCAAAGGGCTGTGATCTTCTATCGCATTACGATTTCAGCTTCCTCAATCTGAAGGAGAGAATCAGTTCTGTCAGCAGTTATGAGACGATCGGGCCAAATGAGGAGAAGGAGTTTGAGTTTTTGATTTCCTGGTATTTTCCGAACCGTCCGAAGGGCTGGATCGAGTACGACGCCGATCTGGAGCGGTATGCAAAGGGCGGATATGACAGCATCCGCAACTATTACGCAACCCTGTTTAAGGATGCGTGGGATGTCAGCCGCTATGTGGTGGAAAAGAAAGACTATCTGGAGGGCATGTCGAAGGCATTTGAGAATGCGCTGTTTGATACGACGCTTCCGATGTATGTGATCGATGCTGTGGCTTCTAATATCATGTCTATGAAGAGCCACTGCTGCTTCCGCATTGAAAACGGCAATTTCCTTGGCTGGGAGGGTATCCGTGATTATGTTGGATGCGGACAGGGAAATGTAAACCATGTGTGGAATTATGCGACTGCGGTGGCAAATCTGTTTCCGGAGCTGGAGATTACCATGCGCAATGTGGAATTCAATGTGGAGATGGATGAAGACGGCTGTATGCCGTTCCGCGCAAGAAAGTGCCTGGGCGAGAGCAGATGGGATATGATTCCGGCGTGCGACGGGGAATTTGGTTCGATTCTGAGAGTTTACCGCGAGTGGAAGTATACCGGCGATGACGAATTCCTCAGAGGGATCTGGGATAATATGATGAAGGCGCTTGAATATTCCATTAAGGAATGGGATACGGACGGAGACGGCGTGCTGGACGGGAAGATGCATGTAACATATGATATTGAGTTTTATGGTCCGAATACCATGACCAATACCATTTACCTGGGAGCGATCAAGGGCGTAGCAGAGATGGCAGAATATCTGGGGAAAACAGAGACGGCTGAAAAATATCGCGCACTGTATGAGAAAGCGGCCCCGCTGGTGGATGAAAAGCTCTTCAATGGGGAGTATTACATTCAGGAACTGGAGGATGTGGATGCGTATCGTTATCAGTACGGACAAGGCTGCCTGACCGATCAGCTTCTGGGACAGTTTATGGCACAGACGGCAGGTCTTGGCTATGTGCTTCCGAAGGAGCATGTGAAGAAGGCGCTGGAATCTATATATAAATATAATTTCAAGGAGTGCATGGAGGATGTCCCGAATGTGCAGCGGACGTATGCGCTGAACGATGAGGCGGGACTGGTTCTCTGCTCCTGGCCAAAGGGCGGCAGACCGCGCTTCCCATTTGCATATTGTGATGAGGTGTGGACAGGCGTAGAGTATCAGGTTGCGGTTACTATGGTGAAAGAGGGTATGATTGAAGAAGCCTTTACGATCATTAAGGCAATTCGCGACCGCTATGACGGATACAAGAGATGCCCATGGAGCGAGACAGAAGCAGGCCATCACTATATCCGCCCGATGTCAAGCTTTTCTCTGATTCCGGAGCTGGCAGGGTATCAGTGTGATATGGTCCATAAGACAATGTCCTTTGCACCGGTGATCAATCAGAAGGATTACAGAACTTTCTGGATTAACGGAAAGGGCTGGGGCACTTATCATCAGACAGTGGACAGTGACGGTCAGGTGAAAAAGGAACTGAAGGTACTCTATGGAAATATTGATGGCATAAAGGTAGAATAGTATGGGGAAAGACAGATTAACTGGTATACAGCCACGCACGGAAGAGGAAAAGATATGGCGCCCCCTGTATCACTTTACACCGCCGACTGCATGGATGAATGATCCCAACGGCCTCATTTATTATAAGGGATGGTATCACTTATTCTATCAGTATAATCCCAACAACTGTGACTGGGCGTCTATGCATTGGGGTCATGCGGTAAGTGAAGATATGGTTCACTGGAAGGATATGCCGATCGCACTGACCCCTGACAAAGACTATGACTGTCACCCGGAGGGAGGATGCTTTTCCGGAAGTGCGGTGGAGAAAGATGGGATTTTATATCTGTTTTACACGGCAACAACGATCATTGATGGGGAAGTGAGACAAAGCCAGTGCCTGGTAACCTCCTGTGACGGCAGTCATTTTGAGAAATTTGAGGGTAATCCGGTAATCGGCGGACCGCCCGAGGGAGCTTCGGCAGATTTCAGAGATCCGAAAGTTTTCTGCTGGAACGGAAAATGGTATATGGTCGTAGGCGGAACGGTAAATGGTACTGCGAAGGATGGCGACGGAAGAGTCTTTCTGTATGAATCGGAGGATCTGTATCACTGGAAATACCGCGGCACAGTGCTGAAATCCAACGGAAAGCTGGGAACCATGTTTGAATGCCCGGATCTGTTTTTTCTGGACGGCAAATGGGTTTTGACCTGCTCGCCTATGAATCATCCTGAGTATAACAAGGCGCTTTACTGTGTGGGCGAAATGGATTTTGAAAACTGCCGTTATACGATAGAAAAAATCGGAAATATGGATGTGGGATTTGACTATTATGCTCCGCAGTCCTTTCTTGACGCAAAAGGAAACCGTATTTTGATGGCATGGCAGAATGGCTGGCTCTGGATGCCGTGGTGCAGGGACTGGGGACCCACCAGCAGCGAAAACTGGAGAGGGACCCTGAGCATTCCGAGAAAGGTTTCTCTGGACAAAGACTGGAATCTCTGTATGTATCCGGTGGAGGAAATTGATGAACTTGTATGCCGGAAAATAGCTTATCAGATGCTGGAGGTAGGCACAAAAAGAAAGTACCTTCCGGTGGCGGAAAACCGCAGTTACCGGCTGCGCCTGATGCTGGATGTGGAGAAAGTGGAATCCAGAGATCTGGAAATCTGTGTGTTGGGGAAGGGTCATCAATATACTATGATTTCGGTGGATATGATCGGACAGATCGTGTCGGTAGATAAGAGCGTGGGAGACTGTTACGAGAAGGGGAGAATGAATTGTCCGATCCGGATGGAGGGCACAAAGCTTGATATCTGTATTCTGGTGGACCGGAGCTGCGTGGAGGTGTACATCGACCACGGCAGGCACTGTATCACCACGAATGTATATCCGGGCAAAGAGCAGACAGAGTGCTGGCTGCAGACACCCTATAAGACAGCCGTGATCGATTATGTGCAGATCGATTTTATGAAGCCGTTCTGGGACACGGAGGAATAAGCCGATTTACAAAATTCTATATCTAAATATCAGCCGGGTAGGTGCTGCAGAATTCTGCGAAAAAGAGTTTTGCGGCACCGTTTTTTATGCTTTCGTTGTAGTAGAGGTATTCGTTGAAACGGCAGGCGTCGTTTGCGATACCGATGGTGAAAATATTATCTGAGGCAAATTTTTTTGCATAGCGTGGAATAATCGCGATGCCTCTGCCGATCGCCACCTGAAAAAGGGTGGAGGAGAGGTTGGGCGCCGGGATGCAGGTCACCCTGTCATGGGTGTATTTTTTTGCGAGAAGCCAGTTTTTTGCATAGGGACCAAAATACTCGTGGGAAAACGGAACGATGATATTTTCCCCCTCCAGCTCGCGAAGCTGGATCAGAGATTTTGAGATCAGCGGGTGCCCCGGATAGAGGGCGGCATAGGTGCCGTGGCTTGCGACCAGATGTGCCTGGATACGATCCTGAAAATGCGGCCCGAACGG
>CAJKKX010000098.1 GCA_905200565.1 uncultured Lachnospiraceae bacterium | reverse complement strand
TCCGGCCAGTGCACCATCGGCGCTGCTACAAACGTAAGCGTATGCTTTCCGAGATTCAGCGTATCGCCCTCTTTCACTACGATACGGCCATCGGCAAAATCTGTTCCGAAAAAGTTCTGCATCATCACAAATGCCTTTTCACTGGAAACAACGGTTGCTTCCGGATAAATTTTCATAAAATTCGCGATATTCGCGGAATGGTCCGGCTCCATATGCTGTACGACCAGATAGTCCGGCTTCCTGCCGTCCAGCACTGCCGCTATGTTATCCAGCCACTCATGGGTAAAATTGCGGTCAACCGTATCCATAACCGCCACCTTCTCATCCAGAATCACATAGGAATTGTATGCCATGCCATTCGGAACTACATACTGTCCTTCAAATAAATCCACTTTGTGGTCATTCACGCCCACATAACGGATGTCCTTTGTAATCTCCATATTGCGTCACCTCTCTGTTTCATTATAGTATTTCTCTAAAAAATCTCTTTCCCACTCCATAGGATAGGACCCTCATGATGATTATACGACAATTCTTTCAAAAAGTATACGGTATTTCCATTTTTTTCCTCTCACTTTACGATCGCACTCGGATAAATCCGCTGCATCCTCTCGTCATCAAACACATCATCCATCACGGACTCCCATTTATAACGCGCTTCTTTTCCCTGATCTCTTGTATCGTAGCGTACCAGCGCCAGCACGGACACCGTTCCATTCACCAGCATAAAAATGATCAGCAGCCAGGAAAGAATCTTCCCTGCCCGATGAGGGATTTTTTCAATCCAGTCAGATATCTTCGGATAGATCAGCTTAATCCAGACCACCGCCACGATTCCCCAGAAGAAACAGAATAAAAGATTGATCCTTCCTCCCAGATTAAAAGGAATCTCACTGTAATCCCAGAATACTTTTCCAAACACAAGCTCCGTAAACACACTGCACACATACTCATACGCGCCGCCTAAAAAAGTGCCGATCAGAAAGATGACTGCATCCGGTTTGTCTTTGTCCCGGTTCAGAAGAGCCGTCATAATCACAATCGCCAGTCCCCACACGACACTGAACGGTCCCCAGACCAGACTGCTTCTGCTCATCCAATATCCCATCGAAAAGCGGCAGAATACCGTTTCCACCATATCCCCCAGAAGCGCTCCGATAAAAAACAGCCAGAACAGCTTATAAAATCCACATCCCTTTGCAAAATGGCTTTTTACCTCAGGTATTTTTTCCTTTTCTCCAATTCCCGGATATGCCTTTTCGATACGGTTTTCCATATGGAAAGCCACCCACACCCGCAGGCGGTGCGTCCAGACGCCAAGCTGACTATCAAACCGGCAGACATTTGGAATCTTTTTCTGTAAATGCAGAACCGCCGCAAAAGAGGCCGCACTATCCAGCAAAGCCACGCCCGACAGCCCCCAGAGCAGCAGATTCCCCACCAGCTTCGGAATCAGCGCAAAGAGCACCATAAGGATTTCATTTCCATATAAAAGCGCTAAAACGCCCAAAATTCCCCAAAGTGCCGAATAGGACAGACTGATATAACCGTCAAAATTCCACTTATGCTCCGAGTAATCCCACCATTTTTGATGATGAATCCTCTCAAGAAACTTTCCAACCATCCACTCAATCAAGGTTGCCTGAAGCGCACAGCCCAGAAACAGAAAAACCAGATTCCCCCGCAATTCCCCCAACGTCAACGTCATCAAAATTGCAGATATACCATAAATAAAGCAAACGGGGCCTGTGAAAAAGCCCCTGTTTACAAACTCTTTTTTCTTTCCGGAAGCGACGGCTGTCTCGACAATCCATCCCAAAAAGGAATAGACAAAAAACAGCCACAACAGTTCCTGCCCTGAATATCTCATTTATTTTCTCCTTTGTACAAACCTGATACAGAAACCGGTCTTTGGAACCGTTACTCGATCGCTTCCTCCGGAATGAATACTCTCTCACTCTCCTGCTCCTCAGGCTTCCCCGCCCGCAGAACTGCTTCCTGACAGAAATATTCCTGTGCGTTTACCAGCGCTTTTCCTCTTTTATCAATCTTCTCATAAGTGCCGTCCGCCTGAAGGATGGACGCTTTCACATTGTCCTCAAGCTGTACGTCCAGGATGTGACGCGCCTCCTTTTTCAGCTTCTCACATTCTACCGGAAAAAGAATCTCTACACGCTTATCCAGATTTCTCGGCATCCAGTCGGCGCTTCCCATGTAGATTTCTTCTTTTCCGTCGTTCAGGAAATAGAAAATACGGGCATGTTCCAGGAAATTTCCGACGATGGAACGCACGGATATATTTTCACTGACGCCTGGAATCCCCACTTTCAGGCAACAGATTCCACGAATAATGAGTTCAATTTTCACGCCTGCGGCGCTTGCCTCATAGAGCGCCGCAATAATTTTTTTATCGCACAGGGAATTCATCTTCCCAATGATATGGGCAGGCTTCCCTTCTCTGGCATTCTCCGTCTCTCTTTCAATTAGCTTGAGAAAACGCTTTCTCAACCAGATGGGCGCGACTACCAGCTTATTCCAGCTCTTAGGCTCTGAATATCCGGACAGCATGTTGAAAACTGCGGTCGCGTCCTCACCAATCGGCTCAGAGCAGGTCAGAAGTCCGCAGTCCGTATACAGCTTCGCTGTAGAATCATTATAATTTCCGGTTCCCAGATGGACATAACGGCGGATACCATCTTCTTCTCTCCTTACCACCAACGTGATCTTACTGTGTGTTTTCAGCCCCACCAGGCCATAGATCACGTGGCATCCTGCTTTCTCCAGCATCTTTGCCCAAATGATGTTATTTTGCTCGTCAAACCGTGCTTTCAGCTCCACAAGTACCGAAACCTGCTTTCCATTTTCCGCCGCCTGCGCCAGCGCTGCGATGATCGGTGAGTTTCCGCTGACACGATACAGTGTCTGTTTGATCGCCAGGACATTCGGGTCCTTCGACGCCTGTTTCACAAAATTCACTACCGGATCAAAAGTCATATACGGATGATGCAGCAGAATATCTCCTCTTCGAATCTGCGTAAAAATGTCCTCCTCCGTCATCATCGCCGGAACGGGCTGCGGCTGGTATTGCGGCGTCTTATACTCCTCAAATCCATCAAGTCCATACATTTTCATCAGGAAAGTCAGATCCAGCGGACCGCTGATCCGGAAAATTCCCTGCTCTTTGATTGCAAACTCCTTTTTCAGAATCTTCAGGAGACGCTCGTCCATTCCCTCTTCTACTTCCAGACGGATGACCTCGCCCCACTGGCGTTTTTTCAACTGCTTCTGAATTTCTTTCAAAAGATCAGCCGCCTCATCCTCGTCAATCGACAGATCGGCATTTCTCATAATGCGGTACGGATGCGCACAGATCACATCATAATTTAAGAAAAGCTTTCCGATATTCCGCTCGATGATTTCCTCCAGAAGAATCACGCGGCGTTCTCCGTCCTTTCCCTCCGGAAGCTCCACGATACGGGGCAGTACCGAAGGAACCTGAACCGTTGCAAAATCATAATCTCCCCCGGCGCCCTTCTCTGAAATCAGCGCCCCGATATTCAGGGATTTATTGCGGATCAGCGGAAACGGCCTGGACGAATCTACCGCCATTGGCGTGAGTACCGGATATACATTCTCTTCAAAATACTGATCTGCAAAGTCCTTTTGTTCCTTTGAAAGCTTCTCATGCTCCGTAATCACTTTCAGCTTCTGCTGTTTCAGAGCCGGAAGCAGAGAGCGGTTATACGTAGAATACTGTAAATTTACCAGCTCGTGCGTCGCTTCCAGAATCAACTCCAACTGTTCCGAAGCCGTCAGCCCCGCAATATCTTTTTTGGTATACTTAGCATTTACCATATCTCTCAGGGACGCGACACGGATCATAAAAAATTCATCCAGATTAGATGCTGTAATACTCAGGAATTTCAGCCTTTCAAAGAGAGGAATCGACTTGTCTCTGGCTTCATTCAGGACACGCTCGTCAAAGCCAATCCAGCTTAATTCTCTGTTTCTAAAGTATTCCGCTTTCATAAACGTTGCTTTATCTGCCATAATCTCTGCCTCCTTATCTTACTTTTTTCTTTTTGATTACCGGGCGCACGCTGAACACTTCCTGAAAGAAATCTGCTTTCTCCGGAAACAAGCCCTGCTCCAGAGAAATATCCTCCGTCGTTTCCACGGTAATGACCAGCTCTTCTTCTTTGAGCATGATCCGGACGTCTTTAAACTTCTGCTTATGGCTGCGGTCCAATGCGTTTGCCACACGCAGGATAGCGGTCAGCTTGGCAATGATGAGATATTCTTCCTTCGTCATACCAGTACCGCTTTCATAATAGTTAAATTCCTGCGTGTTATACCGTACAATATTGGCGATCATTTCCCGTTCCCTGTGAGACAGTCCTATGATTTCCGTCGCCATAATAATACTGTAGGAACATTCCGCCACATCCGAAAGGCTGATG
Organism: uncultured Lachnospiraceae bacterium; assembly: GCA_905200565.1. The sequence continues at coordinate 3,226 of CAJKKX010000098.1, read as the reverse complement.
TATTTTCCACAGCCATGCAGAATCGTGGCAATCTGTAAAAGCAGACGCTTCCTTGCGTCGAGCCCGTGAATTTTCTTCGTCTTGTCAAAAATTTCAAGTGCAAGCTCCTCCAGCGTCCTGATATGGTTCTTGCTGCACATATACCGCTTTGCCATATTTCTGGCGGCTGCGATGATGTCCTCTTCAAAGTCATGTCCTGACCGGATAATCTTATTTTGCTGGGCATATTCGTATGCCATCCCATCACTCAGATTGAAACCCGGCAGCCAAACCGTCTCGACGCCGCACTCTTCGATAAACCATTTATGAATCGTCAGGGACGGAAGCAGAATATGAATACTCTCTGACGGCACATCGAGCTTCTCCGCCGCCTCGTCGATGGAATACTCTGTCACCAGACTGTACAGCTTCTGAAACTCTTCTCTCGTCATGGACGGCATTTTCACCACCTCGCGGAAATTATCTCCTACTACGATCAGATTTTTAATTTCCCGGTCTTTCAGATACATTTTCTTAAAACTTGCCAGAGGACTATTTACCATTTCCTCGATCACTTTCTCCATATGCGTCACGTTCCGTTCAAAAAATGACAGCCGTCCACGAATCCTCAGATTTCCAATGCGGATATTCTGGGTACTGATCAGGCGGTCTTTATCAAAAAGTGAAATCTGGACGCTCCCTCCGCCGATGTCAATAATCGCCGTACCTTTCTGGATAATCTTATTAAATTCATTTTCACTGGAAGCGATGGATTTGTAATCCAGGAAACGCTGTTCAGAATTACTCAGAACCTCGATTTTCAATCCTGTCCTTTTTTCAATGTAATCCAGAATAATTACCTGTGTCTTTGTCTCACGAACTGCGCTTGTAGCACAGGCCCGGTACGCATCCACATGGTAGCCTTCCATGATATTCCGAAAAGATAAAAGCAATGTACACAGACTCTGTATCTTCTCTATGCTGATTTTTCCCTCGGTATAGACCTCTTTGCCCAGTTCTAACCGCTGACGGACGCTGTCGATCTCCCGCATTCCTTTTGCCCGTGACAATTCAAAAATTTTCATTCCCACTTCATAAGAACCAATGTCGATCGCTGCGAACATCTTATACTGCATGAAACCCCTCCTTATCAAACTTCAAAGCCGCCAATAACGGCTATTTTTCAAGATAGCTGCCGATTAAATAATCAATAAACTGCTGTGCGGAACGTCCGGAAAGCCCTCCGTGGCTCAGTTCCCATTTATTTGCTTCCAGAAGCAGTTCCTCCTCCGGCATGGAAACACCGTATCTTGCAGCCAGCACTTTTACAATGTTCTGATATTCCTTTTTATCCGGAGCACAGAAAAAGATCTGGACGCCAAACCTGGATACCAGCGATAATTTTTCCTGTACCGTATCGGAAGAATGCAGAGCATCCCTGCGCCCTTCTTTATCGGCAAACTCCTCTTTGATTAAATGGCGTCTGTTGGAAGTCGCATAAATCAGAATATTTTCCGGCTTTTTTTCCAGTCCGCCTTCAATGACTGCTTTCAGATATTTATATTCTATCTCAAATTCCTCAAAAGATAGATCATCCATATAAATAATAAAACGGTAATTTCTGTTTTTTATCTGCGAAATCACATCATTCAAATCTTTAAACTGATGCTTATATACCTCGATCATCCGAAGTCCCTGGTCATAATACTGATTCAGAATCCCTTTGATACTGGAGGATTTTCCTGTTCCCGCATCTCCGAAGAGCAGACAGTTGTTCGCTTTTCTGCCCTGGACAAACGCCTCTGTATTCTCGATCAGCTTCTTTTTCGCAATCTCATACCCTACCAGGTCGTCCAGATGTACATGTGTGATATTCGTGATCGGTACGATTTCGGCTCCCTCTTCCCTGTGAACGATGCGAAACGCTTTGTGCAGCCCCAGCTTGCCCACTCCGAAATCTTTGTAAAAGGCGATCATATCCTCCATAAATTCCTGAACATCCTTCGCTTCTCCCAGTTTCCGGCTCAGCTCACAGATACGGTCACGAATACGGCGGTTAAAAATTTTACTGTCCTCGTTGACATTCCGGTAACTGGAGATCACTTGATAAAAAGAAAGCCCAAGTGCATCCTCCAGAGCGCTAAAATCATAACTGTACAATTCCCGGAACAATGTGAAATCATACTTTACCAGCTCATTGATGCTTCCGTCCACCGCTCCTCTGATCTCACATGCCTTACTGAACGCATTTTCATTGTTTACCAGAAGATACGTCAGATAATCATGCCAGAGATTGCCGTAAAAGCCGTGACTTCCCGCCAGATCAATCAGTTCGTGAATGCAGGCGCAGTAGTCTCCCTGCGCACTTCCCGTTTTCCAATATAAGTAATCGTCTCCCCTTCTGTCAGCGTCATAATAAAACATGACCTGCTCCATCTTTGCAAGAAGTGAGTCCTCACCAACTTCCCGGTAGACGATGAACTGCTGTTTTCTCTTCGTTTTTTCCATTGTTCTCCTCATCCTCTCCCTGCGACTGCCATACGGCAGGCGCATGATTCTCATAATCTCAGCCTTTTCTTAGTAATTGCCCAAAATCTTCATATTGATGGCCTCTTCACGAATGCCCCGAAGCGCGTTTTTCACGGCTCCGTCGTTCAGATTTCCTTCAAAATCAAGAAAGAAGCGGTACTCCCAATTCCGTTTGGCAATCGGACGGGACTCTATTTTCGTCATGTTCAGATTATTGTAAATGATATGGGAAAGCATATTGTAAAGGCTTCCGCTGGTATGCGGCAATTCAAAACAAATACTGATTTTATTCGCATCACTTCGGAAAATTCTCTGATTCGTGATAATAATGAACCGGGTGGAATTCGCCTCGTTCACATAAATCTTCTCCGCCAGTTCCTTCAGTCCGAACTGCTCTCCCGCAAAGGCGCTGGCAATCGCCGCCTGGCTCTTATCCCCCTCCTCGGCTACACGCTTCGCCGCCACCGCAGTATTCTCCAGCGGAATCTGCTTCCAGTCCCTGTGCTCCTCCAGAAACGGTTTGCACTGGGACAGTCCTTGCGGGTGGGAGTACACTCTGCGGATATCGGACAGCTCAGCTCCCGGAAGCCCCAAAAGCTTGTGCTCACAGCGGATGATCTGTTCCCCCACGATATAATTCTCAAATTCCACCAGAAGGTCATACATATCATTGACGCTGCCTGCCGTCGAATTTTCAATCGGAAGCACCGCATAGTCG
>CAJKKX010000097.1 GCA_905200565.1 uncultured Lachnospiraceae bacterium | reverse complement strand
CCGCCGGAGGCGTCATCTATGCATTAAAGCTCCCGCTTTTCAACTCCAGGCATAAAAATTTCGGATCTCACGAGATCTTTCACCTGTTCGTCATGGGCGGGAGCGTATGTCATTTCATCCTGATGTACGTGTTTGTGGCCGGAATGCCCCTTCCCTGAGACACGCATATGACAACAGCCTGAAACGAAGCGTTCTTACTCCGTTTCAGGCTGTTTTTTGTACTGGAAAACCTATTCTGTCAATGGGTCCAGATACGTGATAAACACGTTTCCGGCCTCCTCGAACATGGCCGTGCTGTCCTGCAATCCGGCATAGGTAAGCTCCGTATCTCCCTTTTTCAGAAGCCTTGTATTATATTCATCGTAGCCGCCGATAATCACGGCTCCCTCCTTCGTCTTAGCAAGCACCGGCGTCCCCGCACTCACGAAATACAGAACCTGTTCCAGTGTGCATCCCGTAAGATCGAGCACCTTCTGTTCCATGTTCGCCTGTATCGCATCCACATCCAGGCTGTACTCCAGGAAGGCTGCCGGAAATGTCTTTACATCCAGATCGAGCTTCGTCTGCTTATTTCCTCTCTCCCATACCATCTGCTGACTGCCGTCTACGACAACCCCCAGCGCCTCATCCGCCCTGCGGATTGCCTGATTTGCCGAACGGTAGATCCCTTCCAGTGATCCTTTTGCATAGACATAATAGACGTCCTTTGATTTCTCCTTCGGTTCCAGAATGATCTCCTTCGACCCCTCGTAAATCTGCTGGCGGCACCGCACTACCTGCGGCTGCTTCGTAGTCTTTAAAGCCGTCCCGACTTTCAGGATATGGATTTCTTCCTTGCGCTGGGAATTCATCGTCGTCAGCCCAAAGCCCGACTCTTTGTCTGCTGAACTGCCGACAATGTGTTCCTCCTCCATCTCCTCATATCCGCCCTCTGACGGGCGAATCCGCATAAGCGTCATCAGATTATCCACAATGACGGCTCCCGAAACATAACCTCCCTGCGGCGTGTAATCCTTTACGGTCTCTCCTGCCTGATTTATGATCAACACCCGGTTCATCGGAAAAATCTCATATCCTGTATGGCTCCTGTCGATGTCTCCCGCATCCGCCAGGCCATAAGCCAGATCTTCCCCGATGAATCCCAGGAATTTCAGCTTCTGTTCCTCTCCACAGGTAATTTCCCTCGTGCTCCGGTTTTCCAGGTCCATAACCGTAATCGAAGTACATGCAAAAGCATCGCTGCCGTTCATCCATGCAAACTGCCTGCCGGACGCCGAAGAGCCATAACCCTCCTGCATCAGGCCGGAGGCGATCTTGTCCACCTGACGCGTCTCGATGTTAATGGCATAAGCCTCTTCATTCACCAGAAGGCAGAATCCCTTTCCGTCCTCCGTCACATAGGCCATGGACCGTACATCCTCTTTCAACAGTGAAAACGCCTGGTTCGTCTCCACAAAAAGGCACTCCGACACGACAGAGCCAGGCGCGTCATAATAATAGACCGCCACGCCGGACTCTCCCTCATGAATTCCCCGGTTCATATAACCACATACCAGAAAATACATGTTCCCCTGTTCATCCATATTTACAATACGAATATCATTTCGATTGTACATATCTCTGGAATCTGAATTTTGTTCCTGCGGAAAACTAAATACCTGAACCAGCTTATTTCCATTCACGTCGTAGCACCACAGAGCGCCCTCCCGGACAAACGCAAAGAAATTATTTCCCTTATCATTTTTATAAGTAACATTCCGGTCTGTAATGCCAAGAATCACTCCTTTCTCACTTAAGACCTGCCCCTCCGGATTAAAAATCTCACTGGTATCTCTCTCAAAATCCAGCAAAAGGATTCTCTCTTCCGTATAACGCATCCGATAATATTCGGACACCCGGTACAGCTCTACCTGATTCTCCTCCCCTGCCGCAGAGATCATATAGTCCATCACGATCGTAGCCGTATTCTCGTTCAGCTCCCGGATACTTGGCGTCGGCTTATAGTAGACCTGCGGATTCAGCCCTTTCCAGACCATCTGCGCCGTACTGCTGTGGATGTCCACATGGGCAAAAGATGAGTTATCCGCCTCCGTATCCGGCTCCACAAACTCCTCAATGTTCAGATCATTTCCATTCAGGCAGTTCTGGTAAAATCCCAGGACAAAATTAACGTAAGCATCTGCGTTCAGCCCATCCTCACGGATAATGCGTGTATAATAATAAAGATCACGGTTTCCGGCAGTCACTACAATCTTCAGCATATATTCCGTATTGATCAGAATCTTATTTTGCAGTTCAAGCGTCGCCGTCACATAATTTTCGTCCTCGCGGATCTTCGTCACCTTTGTATTTTCCATCGAGGTTTCCCCGTCTATGGTCAGAACCTCGAAGCTGATTCCATTGATTTTTTTCTGAAACGGCTGAATCTGTATGGTGACCGTCCGTTCGCTGTCGATCGGCGTCAATGCGTCGCGCATTGCCGTCACGTCCATTTCTTTTGCATAGCCATGCAGACTGTTGACCTGCGTCTCCCCTTGCAGCATATAGACCAGCGGAAAAGAAGCCGCGTTCATTTCCTGCGTGGTATCCGGCGTTCCCCGGTTGATGAACCTCCCGATTGCAAAGACTGCCGCAAAAAATACAAGCAGCAGCGTAACTACCCTTACGATTATTTTTTTTACCATTCTTTCGTGCCTCCCCTTATGGCTCTAACAGCCTGCCCAGCAATGGATCTACCCCCAGAAAATCCTCACACCGGCCAAGCTTCTTATTTTCCTTTTTGTCCCCCGTTTTTACTGCGCGAATCAAAATATTTTTCGGCGTATGCTCCATATCAATAAACTCCAGGATCTGTACCTGGTATCCCTGCTCCTCCAGGCGCCCCGCCCGAAGTGCGTCCGTGACCAGAGCCGCCATCCTCTCCCGGATCAGTCCGTATTTCAAGACCGGCTCCAGAATCTCACTGTGCATCTGTCCGTTCAGCTCATGCTGGCAGCATGGGACAGACAGAATAACCTTCGCCCCCCATTTCACTGCCTTTTCCAGCGCATAGTCCGTCGCTGTGTCGCAGGCGTGTAAGGTAACCACCATATCCACCTGTTCGGCGCCCTCATACGAAGCAATATCGCCCGTAAGAAACGTCAGCTTCTCATAGCCGTATTTTTCCGCCAATGCGCTACAGTGTGAAATGACGTCCTCTTTCAGGTCCAGTCCGATCACCCGGATATCCAGCCCTCTTTGCACCTTGAGATAATAGTACATGGCAAAAGTAAGATAGGACTTTCCGCACCCGAAATCCACGATCGTGACTTCCCTCTTCCCGTCAAGTTTCGGACGGATGTCCTCAATAAATTCCAAAAAACGGTTGATCTGACGAAATTTATCATATCGGGCCTTTATCACCTTTCCCTCCGGCGTCATGACTCCCAGATCGATCAGGAAGGGAACCGGAACGCCCTCCTTAAGAATATACTGCTTCTTTCGATTGTGAGACAGGTTCACCGCCTGTCCCTCTTCCCGGCGCTGTTTTCTCTTTATCGTCACATTTCCTTTTTTCCCCGACAGCACAGAGATATGTTCCTTCGTGGTGACCATCTGCATCTGCTTAAAATCCTCTTTCAGATACCGGCCTGCGCGCTGTATCATCTCTTCCTTCTCATAATTCTGATGTATCTCCTGCTTTCCCTTTTTCTTCGACGCCTGAAAAAGAACCCTTCCCTTCTGCTCTATGGGACGTATCTTAATCTTCTGAATCCCTTCTTTATATCTGGCTCCGCTAAATACAATCTGTACCAGATTTTCGTTCAGGCATTCTTCTAAAACTTTCTGTAGTTTGTCCATGTTATCTCTGCCAATCTCCCCTGGTTACCCTGAATTTATTATTAATGCTATTTTAAATGCTTTGTGCGAAAACCACAACCCACAATTTATATTTTTGTTTTCCGGTTCCTCCCTCCCGAAAAAAGAAATACTCAGGCGTTCTTTCTTTTTTCGGGACATTCAGACACACATTCATTGCAGGCGCAGGGTTCTACCTCCATCCGCGGCAGTTTCTGTGACGGCATCTCCTGCGGTGCATCTCCTGAAACAGCAGCACGTCGATCATATCTCCCAGCCAGTTTTTTCTCGGCGGATACCGTCTCCTGGTTTCCCGGTTCATAGCCAGAACCTCATCCTTATCCCCCTCTTCCGGAAGCTCATATCTGTCCTTTACCCTGTCATAAATGTTATTCCGGATTCTTCCCATCATGACTCGATCCGGATATTCGTCAAACATAACACTTCCATCATATTCCATCTTGTCGCACTCTTCTTCTACATAAGGAAGAATCTCCTTCGCTGCATCCGGATACATTTCTTTGAGCTTCTGCATATCCCGTTCACTCTCCATCTCCTGCCAAAGTATCTGCGGATATCCCGGCATCTGATAATACGGCATCTGCGGCGCTGTCCCATACTCCGGCATCCGCGGCATTGCACGGTTTCTCTCCGGCTGCATCCTGTCTGGCCATGCCCCGTATTCCGGCTGGGGCTGCGGCTGCATTTCCATTCCATAATCCGGCTGTCCTGCCTGCATTCCCGGCGCATACCCCACCATGTCTCCCATCTGCGCTCCGGGCAAATAGCCCATCTGCCCTTTCGTGTTATACTCTGCTTCCTGACGCCTCATCGGACAATTCAGACATCTGTAGCATCCCTGATAATTCATATGATTCTTTCCCTCACAGGCATTTTACTATATCATATGAAGAAAATTCCCGGAGTGTGCCAGAATGAGCGAAAAATCACTTCCCATTATCCTGAAAAAATGCTATGATATAAATAATGTTGTATAGGAGGATTGGCATGAACGGCAAGAAAAAAATAAAATTTAGCGGCAAGCTCAAATCCTACATGCAGTGGCCGCTGATTATGACAATTTTTCTGATTATCATGAATATTCTGGTGTACTGCGTAAATCTGAAAGCCGGGCTGGTGGTATCTGTATTCAGCGTTATTTATCTCATCATCGCTCTGTTTCTTATGCTTCACTTTAAGCCTAATATTATGAATGAAATGATTTACTTTGCCACCCAGTATGGACAGGTACAGAAAAAACTGTTAGAGGAATTCGAAATCCCCTACGCACTTCTCGACCCGGACGGAAAGCTGGTCTGGATGAATTATGAGTTTGCAAGAATCACGGGAAAAGACAGAAACTATCATAAAAATATCCAGTACCTGTTTCCGGAGATTGATTCCCCGGTCCTGCCCTCCAAAAGAAACCAGAATGCCATTGATCTGGCTTTCGGCGGACGGGATTATCATGTGCAGCTCCGCAAAATATCGGTCGAGATTCTGGACGAGTCTGTGGACATTATCGAAATCCCGCGGGAAAGCAGCTATCTGATTGCCCTGTATCTTTTCGATACCACGGATTTAAATGAAGCGATCCGTGAAAATCAGGAACAGAAAATGGCAGCCGGACTGATTTACCTTGATAATTATGACGAGGCTCTGGACAGTGTAGAGGAGGTGCGCCGCTCCCTTCTGGTGGCTCTGATCGACCGGAAAATCACAAAATATATTTCCAGTCTGGACGGCGTGGTAAAAAAGATTGAAAAAGATAAATATTTTATTGCGCTGAAATATAAAAGCTTAAGAGAATTGCAGGAATGCCGCTTCTCCCTTCTGGAAGAAGTAAAAACGGTAAACATCGGAAACGACATGAGCGTGACTTTAAGTATCGGCATCGGCGTCAACGGAAACGGTTATCTCCAGAACTGTGAGTTTGCAAGAATCGCCATTGAGATGGCTCTCGGACGGGGCGGCGACCAGGCTGTTGTCAAGGATAATGAAAGCATTTCTTATTACGGCGGCAAATCCCAGCAGATGGAAAAGGGAACCCGTGTGAAAGCCCGTGTAAAGGCGCAGGCGCTGCGGGAATTTATTGGCGCCAAAAAAAAAGTCGTTATCATGGGGCATCAGATTACGGACATTGATTCTTTCGGCGCTTCCATTGGTGTGTACTGTGCCGCCAAGATGCTGAATAAGCATGCGCATATTGTACTGGGCGATATCAACAGCTCCATCCGTCCCTGGATGAATCTGTTTCTGGATAATCCGGACTATGAAAAGGACATGTTTATTACCCATGCCGAGGCGGAATCCATCGTGGGCAACGATACCGTTGTCGTCGTGGTGGATACGAACCGTCCGAATATGACGGAATGTGAATCCCTGCTCCATAAGACGAAAACCATCGTCGTGCTCGACCACCACAGGCAAAGCAGCGAAGTCATCAAAAATGCCGTGCTCTCTTACATTGAACCCTACGCATCCTCGGCCTGTGAGATGATTGCAGAGATTCTTCAGTATTTTTCGGATAATGTGAAGCTGAAAAGCCGGGAGGCGGACTGCATTTATGCAGGTATTATCATTGACACCAATAATTTTGTTACCAAAACCGGCGTGCGTACCTTTGAAGCCGCCGCTTTCCTGCGCCGCTGCGGCGCGGACGTAACCCGCGTAAGAAAAATGTTCCGAAACGATATGATTTCTTACAAAGCGAGAGCTGAAGCTGTCCGCCATGCAGAGGTTTTTATGGACTGCTACGCCATCAGTATCTGCCCGCCTCTAAAGGGTCTGGAAAGCCCTACCGTCGTAGGCGCACAGGCGGCAAACGAACTTTTGAATATCATCGGAATCAAGGCGTCCTTTGTCATGACGGAATTCAAGGGCCGAATCTATATCAGCGCCCGCGCCATTGATGAAGTAAATGTACAGATTATTATGGAGCGCATGGGCGGCGGCGGCCATCTGAACATTGCCGGCGCTCAGCTTGACGGCGTATCACTTGAGGACGCACGGCAGAAACTAAAAGATACTTTGGTAAAAATGTCAGAAGAAGGAGCTATTTAATATGCCAGAAGAAACTGGCGGAATGGAGGAACATATGAAAGTAATTTTAATAGAAGATGTAAAATCCCTCGGCAAAAAGGGAGACCTTGTAAATGTCAGTGACGGATACGCGAGAAACGCGCTGTTTCCAAAAAAACTCGCGCTGGAAGCCACCACAAAAAATATCAACGACCTGAAGCTCCAAAAAGCGCATCAGGAAAAAGTAGCAAAAGAGAATCTGGACCATGCAAAGGCTTTTGCCGCTGAAATTGCCACAAAGCAGGTAGAAGTATCCATCAAAGTCGGCGAGGGCGGCAAAACGTTCGGCTCCGTTTCCTCAAAGGAAATCGCTGAAGCCGCAAAAGCTCAGCTCGGCTACGATCTGGACAAAAAGAAAATTCAGCTTCCGACTCCAATCAAAGCTCTGGGAACAACATCCGTAACCATCAAGCTGCATCCGAAGGTCAGTGCAGAACTGAAAGTTATCGTAAAAGAAGCGTAGGAGGCACTATGGAGGAAGCACTGATTAAACGGGTACTGCCCCACAGCGCAGAAGCCGAGCAGTCCGTAATCGGCTCCATGCTGATCGATCGCGAGGCGATTATGACCGCTTCTGAAATTATTGACAGCACCGATTTCTATCAACATCAGTATGGCGTCCTGTTCGATGCGATGCTGGAACTGTATAACGAGGGGAAACCCGTCGATCTGATCACGCTTCAGGACAGACTTCGGGAAAAAGACGTCCCTCCGGAAATCAGCAGTCTGGAATTTATCAGGGATCTGATCACGGCGGTGCCTACCTCTGCCAATATCAAATATTACACTAACATTGTGGCG
>CAJKKX010000096.1 GCA_905200565.1 uncultured Lachnospiraceae bacterium | reverse complement strand
CGGACAGGACAGCAAGGTCATCCGGGTCGATGAAAACGGCGCCGTGGTGAATTTCGTTATGAATGACAAGTGTGCCGCGGGAACAGGGCGCTTTCTGGAAATGATGGCGCGTACCCTGGAAATGAGCCTGGAGGAGCTGAGCCTTAAAGGACTTGATTACAGGGAGGACATTACGATCTCCAGCATGTGTACCGTTTTTGCGGAATCAGAGGTTGTGTCCCTGATTGCACAGAATAAAGCTACGGACGATATCGTACACGGCCTGAACAAGGCGGTTGCTGTTAAGACCGCGGCTCTTGCAAAGCGCGTGGGAGGAGAGGCTCCCTATATGATGACGGGAGGCGTCTCCAAAAACCGGGGACTCGTCAAAACGCTGGAGGGAAAGCTGGGAGCCGCGCTGCTCATCAATGACAAGGCCCAGCTGTGCGGCGCTCTGGGAGCCGCACTGTTCGCGGCGGATCTGATGGGATGAGAGCGGGAGGTTTGTTTAAAATGACGGGGGAAAGTACAGAACATACCTTATTTCATCGGAATTTCTTAGTTTCTTTTCCCCGGATGATTCGTATTAGTCCGTGATAGTGTTTTGTGAGCATAATGAGAGAAGCCAGAATTAAAATACATCCGCCAATAGTACCTTTTTGCCAAAAAGCAAATGGTATAGCAATCAGAGGAATCAGAATAGCTCCAAGAGGCAGGTATCCCGTTAATAATGTAATGATACCGCCGGCCAGACAGCACAGAGTTCCCCATAATGGCATCCATATAATCAGCCAGGTACATGTAACAGTTACGCCCTTTCCGCCGTGAAATTTCCGCCAAAAAGGGTAATTATGTCCGAGAATCCCACCAAATCCAGTATATAGAATAATCTGGTCCGTATTTGTTTGCCCTGTGATTATCCACACGAGAATCATCGCGATAAGTATTTTTAAAATATCCCCGATAAGGACGAGAAATCCTTGTTTTTTCCCAATCTGTGACATTACATTCGCCATTCCCGGATTGCCGGTTCCGACGGACTGTATGCTTTTTCCAAGATATTTATAAGATACTGCTTCTGCGGTTAAAAAGCTGCCAAATAGATATCCAATTACTAAGGATAGTATTATAATTTTCATAAAATACCTCTTAATTCATAAATATTGATATTTTTCCATTCCATGTAGGAAATGCCGCACATTGTACAGAACATCCCCGCAATACTCCCCACATCTTCTTTTTTCCACATTCCCCAGAATACTTAAAGCTTTTGTATATATTCTTATAAATGTAGTAGTCTGTCTCATTCAAATCCATTGTATCCCCATATTCTGATACAATATAAACTTTTTTATTTCATGTCCATATCTTGTTGGATAAGCTTTTATTTGATACAGTTGTTTCACATTATTTTAACAGAATATAGGAGTTTGTCAACAATGAGGAGAGCCTTATGAGAACAGGAGGGAAACATGGACGATTCTTCTGAATGAATGTCCAATATATCCATATCTCTGGAAAGGGCTGTTGAAGAAAAGGAATTGCGTCAGCTTGCCTAACCCGTTGATTCATGCTAAGATAAAGGAGATTGACGTTCACGAAATCGTTGTTTGGGATAAAATGATCATTGGGGCGGTTGTGTAGGAAAATGTTGAGTATAGCGATAGTGGAGGATTCAAAGACAAGCGCGAAGCGGCTCTCGGAGTTTCTGGAGCGTTTTTCCGCGGAGAATGAGGAATCGGTCAGACCTGTGTGGTTTACGGAGCTTGAGCCGTTTCTGGAAAATTATCATTTCCAGTATGACATTGTGTTTTTGGATATCGAGCTGCCGGACGGCAACGGTATGGAGGCTGCAAAAAAGCTGCGGGAAAAAGATCCGCTTGTGGTTCTGATTTTCATCACGCATCTGATGCAGTATGCGGTAAACGGATATGAGGTGGACGCCCTGGATTATATGGTGAAGCCGATCCGCTACCCGGCGTTTGCGCTGAAAATGAAGCGGGCGATCCGGCAGTGCGCAAAGCTGAGGGAGGATGAAGTGATGCTGGAACTGAAAGAGTATTCCATCCGGATTTCGGCATCCTCCATCAAATACATTGAAATTTACAAACATCATATTATCTACCACACGGAAAACGGCGATTATGAGACCTACGGCGTGCTGAAACAGGTGGAAAATCTGCTGCCGGAAAAGGAGTTTTTTCGCCTGGGAAGCTCTTACATTGTGAATTTCCGGCATATCGAGCGCGTGGACAGGCAATATGTGATGATTGATGGAAAGGAACTTCCTATCAGCAGGCTGCGCAAGCAGGAATTTCTGGAGGCGTGCCATAGCTATTATATAGGAAGATTATCGGGAAAAAATAATGCTTGAAGATTGGATCGCTTCTTTTATTAGGGATGACTTGGGTTTCTTTCTCAGCATGTGCATCGGAGTGATGAGTGCCGGCCATAATCTGAAAAAAAGGCCAATGTTATGGTTAAAGATATTGTTGTATACATTAGTGATGTTTAGCTGGAGCACAATATTTTTTGCAAGGACTGTCAGAGGGTGGCCGGGGTATCTGGTGGCATTTGCCATTACCTTTGTATGGACACTTCTGCTGTTTGAGTGCCGCCCGCTTACTGCCTTGTATTGTGTGACAGCGGCTTACTGTCTGGAACACATTGCGCAGCGCAGCCACAGCATTATCTGTCTGCTTCTGGGCATTCCCGATGGATGGCAGCAGAAAATCATACTATATGCTACGATCGCAGTGGTATTTCTGGCAGGCTATTTTCTTGCATTGCGGGGAAGAACTTATAATGATGAAGATATGCAGGGGAAAGACAGTGTGTTGGTCATCCTTGCTTTTTTCGTGATTTTGGCAGACATTGTCCTCAGCCTGAAGATGGTGGACATTTATTTTGAAACAGGTAATGAGACGTTAATAATCTGTACGCATTTGATGTCGATCATGATATCGGTGCTTGCGCTGATCGTAAGTGTGAGCAGATTCCGTGAGAGCGCTGCCCGGAGGGAACAAATGATGATAAGGCAGCTCCTTGATAAGGAACAGGAAAAATATCAGCGGGAAAGGGCTGTTACGGAAGTAATCAATCGGAAGTGTCACGACTTAAAATATTATCTGGAAGGACTGACAGAACTGGTGAGCCGGGAAGAACTGCAGGAGATCAGTGCGGCAGTGGATGTATACGAATCCGGTTTTCACACAGGAAACAGCACGCTGGATGTGGTGCTTGCAAATAAAAATCTGCTGTGTCAAAGCAATAATATCGAGTTTACCTGCATTGCGGATGGAAAAATACTGTCGTTTATGAAAGAGCAGGATATCTACACGCTGTTTGGCAATCTTCTGGATAACGGAATCGAGGCGGCGGGGAAGCTTGCCGAACCGGATAAACGGATCATTTCCATGACCGTCACGGAAAAGAACGGGCTGGGCTTTATCCATATGGAAAATTATTACCAGGATACGGTTATTTTTGAGGACGGCATTCCAAAAACGACGAAGCAGGACAGGCAGAATCATGGGTATGGCACGCAGAGTATCCGTTATCTTGCGGAAAAATATGGCGGGGATATGCAGATGCAGACGGAGGCGGATATCTTTCTGACGGATATTATGATTCCTGTTCAGAGGACTGCTTCATGAGCCGGGAAACAAATGGATACAAATTTCATAAAATCAGGAGAGAACCTCAAAGCGGGGTTCTTTTTTGTGCCGATTAAGCTGTGAAAACTGCGGATTAAGCTGAGAACCTTGCGGGAGACGTGTGAGGCAGATACAATCCAGATAAAAAGAAACGGAGGGAATGCTTATGGTTTCAGTTGCGATTGTGGAGGATGATCCTGGCTACACCAAACGGCTGCGGGAGTATTTGAAAAAATACGAGGAGGAATACCGGGAGCCGCTTCAGGTGACAGCTTACTCTGACGGGGATGAGATCGTCGAAAATTACCGCGGGCAGTTTGATCTGATCCTGATGGATATTGAGATGCGTTTTATGGACGGCATGGCGGCGGCTGAGCAGATCCGGAAGCAGGATTCGCGGGTGATCATTATTTTTATCACGAATATGGCGCAGTACGCGATCCGCGGCTATGCGGTGGATGCCCTTGATTATGTGCTGAAGCCGATTTCGTACTTTGCGTTCAGCCAGAGGATCAGGCGTGCAATGGGACGGATGAAAAAGCGGGAGGAGCATTATGTGGCGGTAAACACAAAGAGCGGCGTTTATAAAATCCCGGCGTCTCAGCTTTACTGGGTGGAGAGCCAGGGGCACCGCCTTACCTACCACACAAAGGACGCGCAGTATGAATCGACGACTGCCAGTATCGGAAAGCTGGAAAAGGAGCTTGGCAGTGCTAATTTTTTTCGCTGCAACAAATGTTACTTAATAAATCTGCGTTTTGTCACCGGAATTGAAAAGGACGACGTCCTGCTTGGCGATAAGAACATTCCGGTCAGCCGGGCGAAAAAGAGCGACCTGAAAAAGGCGCTGGTGGCGTATATGGGGGAGGCGATGAAATGAACGGCGTGATCGGTATGGTGCCGGATATCCCAAAAGCCTATACAGCGATTGCAGAGTGGCTGTCCTGCGTGGTCTGCATCTGCCTGTACCGCCGGGAGCATCATCTGCCGCTGCGTCCGGAAAAAAGGGAAGCGGCAATCTGCCTGGGCGCGCTGGCGTTACTTTTACTTCTGCAGCATGCGCTTGGCGTGATTAACGTGATATTCTGGATCCCGGGAATGCTTGCTGCGACTTTTGTGATGTATAGCATGATCACAGGCTGCTGCGACATGGGGCGGACGGCGGCGGGTTACTGGCTGGCGTTCTCGTTTATGCTTGCGGAGGTGGCGGCGGCGCTGGAATGGCAGCTCTATTACTTTTTTGCGGCGGAGGGCGGAGTCTTTGCAGGAAATACGGCGTCCGTGTTTTTCATGCTGGCAGTGTACGGCGCTCTTTTTGCGGGCGTTTACTGGTTTCAGAGCGCAAGGAGTCATCAGTGGACGGAGATTACAATGCGGGAAATGCTCACCTCTGTTCTGATCGCCGCGATTACCTTTGCGCTGAGCAATTTAAGCTATATTTTTTCGGACACGCCGTTCAGCACCTCTCTTGCGAAGGAGGCGTTTCATATCCGCACTATGACCGGCGTGGGAGGTTTTGCGATCTTTCTTGCCTATCAGCGTCAGTGCAGCGAGCATCACGTACAGCTTGAACTGGAATCTGTGTATACGGTTTTAAAGACACAGTATGCACAGTATAAGCAGTCGCGCGAGAACATTGATATGATCAACCGGAAATATCATGATCTGAAGCATCAGATAGCAGTTTTGCGCAGCGAAGAGAATCAGGAGAAAAAGAACGCGTATCTGGATGAGCTGGAGCGTGAGATCCGGGATTATGAGATGCAGTATAAGACCGGAAATGGTGTGTTGGACACGATTCTTACCGGAAAGGGCATGTATTGCGCGCAGCATAAAATTACGCTGACCTGCGTGGCAGACGGGAGGCTGCTGGAGGGAATTTCTGTGATGGATCTCTGCACGATTTTTGGCAATGCGCTGGATAATGCGATCGAGTGCGAGCTGTTTATTGAGCCGGAGGAAAAACGTCTGATCCACCTTTCTGTATCGGAAATGAACCAGTTTGTGCTGATCCGCGTGGAAAATTATCTGGAGGAGAGCCTGCGGTTTGCCAACGGACTTCCGGTAACGACAAAGGGAAGCCGCGACGAGCATGGCTTCGGGCTGAAAAGTATCCGTTATCTGGCGCAGAAATATGGCGGGGGTGGAGGAACAGTGGTTTATTTTAAAGGTGATGCTGCCGCTTGGGAAATAAAAATACCGATTATGCAACGCGCGGTTCACGTCGGAAAATGTATGGTAAGATACTCCCAGAAACCAAAAAAGAAGGGAGGGATAATGTGAAAAGACAGGCAGTGAATCCATATCTTCCGGAATATGAATACATACCGGACGGAGAGCCGTACGTTTTCGGAGATCGCGTTTACGTGTACGGTTCGCATGACCGCTTTGGAGCTCCGATGTTCTGCATGAATGATTATGTGTGCTGGTCGGCTCCGGCGGATGATCTGGGCAACTGGAGATATGAGGGCGTGATTTACCGGAAAAGCCAGGATCCGAAGAACCGTTCCGGACTGCGGCTCCTTTTTGCGCCGGACGTGGCGAGGGGCGCGGACGGCAGATTTTATCTCTTTTACGCCTTTGATTTTATGGGAATGATGGGCGTGGCGGTGGCGGATCATCCGGCGGGACCGTATGCATTTTACGGGCATATTCACTATCCGGACGGAACGATCTGGGGCAGAAAAAAGGGCGATTCCTTCCCGTTCGACCCCGGCGTGCTGGTTGACGACGATGGAAGCGTATATCTGTATTCCTGATTTTATACGCCTGTTCCGGCGGCGGTCACGGGATTTTGCGCTCTGAAATTTGACGGCGGCTATGTGCTGGAGCTGGAACCGGATATGACGACGATCAAAACGCCGCAGAAGCTGCTGTTTCCCAAGCAGGGACCGGGTTCGTTTGCAGACCACGAATTTTTTGAGGCGAGCTCTATCCGTAAATATGAGGGAAAATACTATTTTGTGTATTCATCCAGGCATAATCACGAGCTTTGCTATGCGGTAAGCGATTATCCCGACCGGGGCTTTTCCTTCGGCGGAACGCTGATCAGCAACGGCGACGTTTTTCTGGACGGCATCGCGGACGAAAAACATGCGCGCAATTTTACCGGCAATAATCACGGCGGGATGCTGTATCTGAACGGACAGTATTATATTTTCTATCATCGGCATACGCACCGCAATTCCTACGCGCGGCAGACCTGCGCGGAAAAACTAAAGCGCAGAGCGGACGGAAGCTTTGCGCAGGCGGAGATGACAAGCTGCGGTTTAAACGGCGGACCGCTCAGAGGAAGGGGCGTCTACGAGGCGCGTATTGCCTGTAATCTTCGTGGAAAAGAGGGAGCCGGGCGATATGACATCAGGAATACCCGAAAAGTTTATGAGGCATATCCCTGGTTTACACAGGACAAAAAAGACGGAGACCGGACGGCGCGCCAGTACATCGCCAATATGCGGGACGGGGCGGCGGCAGGTTTTAAATATTTCGATCTTCAAAATCCAAAGGGCATTGCCGTAAAGGTGCGCGGAAAAGCAGGGGGCAGTCTGATCGTGAGCACAGATGAACAGGGAAAACAGACGATTGCCCGGATACCCGTCCGACTTTCCACAAAAAAATGGACGGTGCTGCGGGCGGAGCTGATGCCAGTGGAGGGAGTATACCCGCTGTATTTTCATTATCACGGAGCTGGGCAGATTGATCTGATGGCATTTGCGTTGAGATGAGTAGAAAACATCCCGAAAAATGCTGAAATTGCAGCGCTGATAGCGCGGTATTGTTTGTAAATATAGAGAACGCGATTGCTAATTTATACTTTTTGCATAATTTTTCACGAAATCTTCACAAAATCTTATGATTCTGAATATTGTTTTTTCAAGAATATGTGCTAGAATATCATACGTAATAAAGAGGTATGCAGTTTTTGGATGCATTGAATCTTGAGGAGGATTTTGAAATGAAGAAGAGAAATGTAGTTACATTATTAGCAGTAGCAGCAGTAGTAGGTATGGTAGCAGTTGGATGCGGCAGCAAAGATGCTGAGACAGAAGCTCCGGCAGCAACTACAGAAGCAACCACAGAAGCAACCACAGATGCTCCGGCAGAAGCTGAGACAACGGAA